>DATGCB010000199.1:0-20347 GCA_035312365.1 Eudoraea sp.
ATGTAAAGATTAATCGGATGGGGTTAAAGCTACCGCCGTATAAATTTACCTGTCAAAAGATCTAAAATAGTATATTTGAACATATGTTTTTCAAGGATATATTAGGGTTGGCACACATCAAAACCCATCTTGCATTCAGTGCTGATGCGACGCGCATTCCGCATGCCCAGTTGTTTGTAGGGCCTGAAGGATGCGGGACATTGGCCATGGCGCTGGCATATGCCCAATATGTGCTGTGCGGAAACACAGAGGGTGAAAACATGCGGGGCAATGAAGCGTGCGATATGAAGTGCAACGCCTTATCCCATCCCGACATGCACTTTGCCTTTCCGGTTGCCAATTCAGAAAAAATTAAAAGTCATGCAGTAAGCAATCACTACATGGAGGATTGGCGCCAATTTGTAAAGGGGCAGCCTTATGGAAATCTTTTTGATTGGTACCGGCTAATCGGGATTGAAAAAAAGCAGGGCCAGATTGGCGTGGACGAAGCGCACGACATTGTAAAAAAGCTGGCTCTGAAGTCCTATGAAGGCGGGTATAAAATTATGATCATCTGGATGGCAGAAAAAATGAATACTCCGGCTTCCAATAAATTACTGAAACTTATTGAAGAACCTCCGGACAAAACGGTCATTATTTTAATAGCAGAAGAGGAAGAACAGATAATACAAACGATTCGGTCCCGATGCCAGATCCTGCACTTTCCCGCATTGCCCGAAGATGCGATTGCCAGTGCTTTGATAGAAAGAGGATTGACCAGGACAGAGGCCTTGCGACTCGCTCATGAAGCCAACGGCAATTTTAACAAGGCCCTCGATCTTATGAATAAGGATTCGGAAGAACTCATCTTTGAAAAATGGTTTGTGCAATGGATGCGAAGCGCTTTTAAAGCAAAGGGAAACAAGGCCGCGGTTCACGAACTAATCCTTTGGAGCGATGAGGTATCCAAAACCGGGAGGGAGACGCAGAAGAATTTTTTAAAGTATAGCCTTGCCGTTATGAGGCAGGCCATGCTCATTAATTTTAATGCAGGGGAGTTGGCCTATATGAAGATTCATGTTGATGGTTTTCAATTGGAAAAGTTTGCCCCTTTTGTACATGAAAATAATGTTGAAGCTATCGTACATGAACTGGAAGATGCTATTTATCACGTGGAACGAAACGGAAATTCCAAATTAATCCTCACCGATTTATCAATTCGATTAACCAGGCTACTCCATAAAAAAGCCGCTTAAAGTTCTCCAAATGAGTAATCTACTTTCCCATGCCACCGAAATTCTTTTGCTCCTTTTTCTGATCATAACTTTTTTACAAAGTGGTATTGACAAGGTGTTTGACTGGACCGGAAATCTCTCGTGGCTCAAAGGGCATTTTGAAGATACGCCATTGCAAAACATCGTGCCCATTCTTTTGGGTGTTGTAATGCTGGCAGAGATGGCTGCTGGTACCCTTTGTGCCGTTGGCCTGTATCAACTTATTATCATGGGCAAGGCAACCATAGCGCTCTATGGCGCCATCATATCATGCGTTGCCCTGCTGATGTTATTGTTTGGCCAGCGCATGGCGAAGGACTACGAAGGGGCTAAAACCGTTGCTGTCTACTTTATTCCCGCAATTTTTTTGGTATTTATACTCCTCGGTTAGTATAATACCACAGGATTCTGCGTGGCTTTCTATAAGGAGAACTACCTGTTTATCAGGTATTTACTTTGTGTATTTGTCGTTCAGAATCTTCAGGATCTCATCGGTTACATCTTTTGCATCTGCCCCGTAAAGAACACCTCCTCCGTCACCTCCTCCAAGGATATAGGTGTATCCATGAGCCTTGCCATATGATGTGATTTCCGATTTAACCTTGCTAACCAGGCTATCCATCTCGGTTTGTCCCTGGAGTTGTAGTTGCTGTTCTTCCTGTTGCAGTTGTTGTCCCATAAACTGCCCGCGCTGCTGTAAGAGCCCGTATTCCTCCTGGGCATTTTTCTGGGACATGCTCTGAGCTTTGGTTTGAAAGGCCTGTGCTTCCAATTGAAAGGCCTGGGAAACACTATCCCTTTTTTTGTTGAGTGTCGCTGTTTTGGCTGTATACCTTGCCTCAATGTCAATTTTCTCCTGATACTTATTCATCAATTCAACATTGTCAACAAAACCTATTTTATCTTGCTGGCAGGCTGCCAATCCAAATAAAAGGCAGCCGAAAAAAATTTTCTTCATCTCTTTGTTTTATGGTGGCGCAAAAATAAGAAAGCTTTTTAAAAGATAGGGTACATTTCAATCTTTCATTTATTGCTGATGCGAAATGAATATCATGAATCCCAGCCCAACTTACCAATTTCAGGTCGATAGATAAAGGTTATTAAAAGCCAACTATAGAATTGGTGTTCTCTATCGAATTCCGGCAATTAACGAATCCCTGTCATCCTATTTTAAACGTTGGAAATACAAAACCCCGCTGCCTGTTAAAAAAGCCCGGGAAAACGTCTTAAAACAATTTTTATGCCTTTTTGAGGACGTAGAGCAGTGATGAATACTCCTTTGTTCCCCAGGCACTCAGATTGGAGCGAAGGCCCCTGTAAAATGCGTTTAAAAGTCGGGCATTCCCGGTTTTGTATTTTTCGGAAAGTAAGGAGACATAGTAGGCATCAAAAATCATAGGTTTTATTTGAATGACCTCCATTCCTTTTTTTAGGAATAACCGTTCTATGGATGTTTTGGAAAAATGCCAAAGGTGTCTTGGGACATCAAATCCTGCCCAATAGTTTTTATAATGTCTGGCATCATGGGATTTAAAATTGGGCACCGCAATTACGAGTACCCCATTTTTGTCGAGTAACCCGACCAACTTGTTTAAATCTCCATCGAGATCCGGCAGATGTTCCAATACATGCCATAAGGTGATTACATTATATTTCCTTCCTGAGCAGGCATTGAGATCTTCTACGAGCTTTACGTTCCTCTCCGACGCCTTCCCCCTGGCCATAGGATTCGGCTCCACCCCCTGGATTTTCCACCCGCCATACCTGGCTCGCGAAAGGAAGTCTCCGGTTCCGGCCCCTACATCAAGAAGGAATTTATTTTCCGTCCCAAAACTATTGATAAGGACCACTTTCCTCCAAAGGGTATATCTTTTAATAAAATGGTATAATTTTTCAGAAAGGTCTCTTCGTGAATTTGAATGGGATATATAGTTCTGACTGTCGTAATATTCCTCCATAGCCGCCGGCTGAGGTGATGTTACCAGCATATCCATTTTTTCGTCATGCAGCAATTGGAATTCCCGGCCAGTTACCGCGTAATCCTTAGTGGTTAAAAACAGCTTCATTTTAAATGTCTGAAGAGGTGCTCTTTTATCAAGGCACGAAGATACTTTAAACCAAAGATTTCCGGAAGTGTATTCTCAGGAAGTGTATGAAAAAGCTATGGGAGGCATAAGGTGCGGGATATGAAATGCGGGGTATGCAGGTTGAAATAAGTGAGGTACGGTTTAAGTTGGTTATATGTTCCACGTGGAACGCCTTTCGCTACCTGCCCATAAACACCAGCAAAACACTGATATCACTTGGGGAGACACCACTTATCCTTGATGCCTGGGATATGGTTACAGGGCGGATTGCCTGCAGTTTTTCCCTGGCCTCGAATGAAAGTGATTTAAGCGTACTATAATCGAAATTTTCCGGGATTTTTACATTTTCGAGACGTTGCAGTTTATCTGCATTGTTCTTTTCCTTTTCAATATAACCTGCATATTTTACCTGTATTTCGGCCTGTTCCATCACCTCACGGTCCAGGTCATGACTGCTTACAAAACTTGAAACATCCGCTAACCGGAGCATATGGTCCATGGTAACCCCCGGCCGCGAAAATACCTTATACATTTTATCGGATTGTTTGACAGGCGAAGAGTCCAAACTTTTTAAAATTGGGTTTATCTCCTCCGGGATATAACTCGTGCTTCTGAAAAACTGAATAAAGGCGTTTGCCTTTTTCTCCTTTACTTCCATCCTTCGCAAGCGCTCTTCTTTGGCCAGGCCTATCACATAACTTTTCGGGGTAAGTCGGAAATCCGCATTATCCTGACGGAGCAACGTCCTGTATTCTGCACGGGAGGTAAACATCCTGTAAGGCTCCTCCGTTCCCTTGGTGATCAGGTCATCGATGAGCACCCCAATATATGCTTCATCCCGCATTAAGATAAAAGGTTCCTTCTCCCGGATCTTTAAATGGGCATTAATACCGGCCATCAAGCCCTGAGAGGCCGCTTCTTCGTACCCTGTGGTCCCGTTGATCTGCCCGGCAAAATAGAGATTTTCCACCACCTTGGTCTCCAGGGTATGTCGCAATTGTGTCGGTGGAAAATAATCGTATTCTATGGCGTAACCGGGCCGAAAGAACTTTACATTTTCAAACCCCTTTACGGATTTTAATGCTTTGTATTGGATATCTTCAGGAAGGGAAGTGGAAAACCCATTGACATAGACCTCTACCGTGCGCCATCCTTCCGGCTCCACAAAAATCTGATGGCTGTCCTTATCTGCAAAACGATTGACTTTGTCTTCAATAGACGGGCAATACCTGGGGCCAATACTTTTAATCCTGCCATTAAACATCGGTGAACGATCAAAGCCCTCCCTGAGAAGATCATGCACCAGCGCACTTGTATGCGTCATGTGGCAATCCCGCTGCTCCTTTAATACAGGCGTATCCAGGTATGAAAATTTTTCAGGATGTTCATCCCCGGGTTGGGGGATCATTGAGCCATAGTTCAGCGATCTTCCATCTACTCTTGGGGGTGTTCCTGTTTTCATCCTACCACTATCAAACCCTAAATCTCCTAATTGTTCGGAAATTCCGGTTGCAGCTTTTTCTCCGGCACGACCCCCTCCAAATTGCTTATCCCCGATATGAATAAGACCGTTAAGGAACGTTCCATTGGTAAGCACAACGGCTTTTGCCCTGATATCAAGACCAAGGGAAGTCCGAACGCCTGCCACCTTATAGTCCCTTACCAAAAGCCCTTTCACCATTTCCTGGTAAAAATCCACATTGGGTGTGCTCTCCAGGGCCAGGCGCCATTCTTCAGCAAACCGCATACGGTCGTTCTGTGCTCTGGGACTCCACATGGCAGGACCTTTGGATTTATTCAGCATTTTAAACTGTATGGCCGACCTGTCTGTAACTACTCCGCTATAACCCCCCAGTGCGTCAATTTCACGTACGATTTGCCCTTTGGCTATACCCCCCATCGCAGGATTACAGGACATCTGTCCGATCGTTTGCAGGTTCATAGTAACCAATAAGGTTTTAGACCCCATATTGGCGGCGGCGGCGGCGGCTTCCGCCCCGGCATGCCCGCCCCCTACTACAATAACATCATACGTCTTCTCAAACATAACGCGCCCTTTATTGTTCCACGTGGAACAATTTTATTTTTTCTTCTTCAAGCCTTCTCATTTCCTCTCTTCCTTTTTGGCTTTTATCATTATACCCCAACATATGCAATATCCCATGAGCCATGACCCGAAGCATTTCAATTTGAAAGGTTTGTTTCCATTGTACTGCATTATCAGCTACCCGTTCTACCGAGATATAAATATCCCCTGATAACATCCTGTCTTCCGAATAGTCAAAGGTAATAATGTCCGTATAGGTTTCGTGGCGCAGATATTGCCGGTTAAGCGTATACAGGTATTCATCCGAACAGAAAACAAAGTCAATCTGACTGAATGAGGCCACCTCACTTTCTATTATCCTAGTAATCCAATCGGTATACTTGGATTCGTCCTGCAGTGTGAAATCAGTTTCATAATGAAAGTCAATCATCCTTCCTAAAATAGCTCCTTACCTTATCCTGAAAAATTTGCTGCAAAGGTAGGGTTTGTCTATTTAAAATCTCTATTTCATTCCTGTAATCCTCCAAACTAACCGGCTTGGTGGTAATGGGGTTTTGAAATTCCTCCTTATTCGTATTGCTCTCCCGTTCCTGTTTTTCCCCTTGTTTTAAACTGGCGTTCTCCAACTTCAGCAACTGATGTTGAATCACGTTGATTTTATTCATTGTCCGCTGGGTAATTCCATTTTCAAGAAGGTCGTTTTCAAAATCTTCCATTTGCCGTATCAACCTTTTCGCCAACTCCTGATCCTGCTTTTTGATCATGTCCTGTAGTTGTTGTTCCAACTGTTGACGGAGCATTTGTTGTTCCTTGTAGATCTCATAAATCTCCTTAAGTTCTTCCTCGCCGGGGCCCTTCTGCCCTTGACCATTTGCACCATTGGGTCCGTTCCTGCCCGCACTACCGCTCTCTCCTTGCTCTCCTGCCCCCTTTTGACCATCCTTTCCGTTCTTACCTTCCTTTCCATCCTTTCCCTGATCGCCATCTTTTCCAGCGCTTTCACCCTCCTTCCCGTTTCCTTCCTTGCCAGAATCTCCCTGCCCTTCAGAACCCTCCTGCCCCGATTGCCCCATTTGGCCCATTTTTTCCTGCAATTCGCCCTGGCCTTTAATAATGTCAGGCAATTGAAACCCCCCCTCACTCTTTCCGGTTCCTGATCCCATGGCCATACTTTGCTGCATATTATCCAATAGATTCGCCAGATAATCCGCAAGGTTATTGGAGGCAGTAAGTACATACTGCTGATAAGATACCCCCTGGTATATTTGATTTTCCGCCATACTTTCCAGGGACTTATCAATATTGTAATAGACATCCGTAATCTGTTCATTGACAAAATCTGCAAGCTCAGCTCTCCGCAATGAAAGGGCGAACAGGCTGTCATCCACATGTTCAAAGAGCTCACGAAGCTGTTGTTGCTTACGTACTGTTCCTGAAAAATGTGAAATATCGAGATCCACATCCTCCAGGCTGTCGTACAGATTCTCCTGTTTAAACGAAAACGTAATCAAATTATCAAGTATCTGGCGCAGCATTTCCGCATCCTCTGCTATGGTTGATCCGCCCCCGTCTGAAGAGGACGACTCCCTCAGATCTTCACTCATCTCCTGCATTTTCTTTGCCGCTGATTTCTGTTTTTGTTTAGCCTTATCCTCCGTACTTTGCTTTTCCGGAGCATTTGAAGACTCTTCCTCCCCCTGATGTTTGTTAATTTCCTCCAGGGCTTCCTTTTGATCCGATTTAACACCCTCTTCCTTGGCCTTGTCTATGATAAGTTTCAACGGTTTCTTAAGTTCCTGATTGTCCTTTCTGAGTTGCTCCAGTTCTTCAGCAATCTTTTCAAAACGGTCGTTGAGCTTTTGTTGTTCTCCTGCTGAAAAATCCTCTCCCAGCTTAAGCTCTGACAGGGTTTCCTGACGAACGGATTCCTTTTTAAGGTCCTTTGCAAGTTGGGACGCCTTTTCAGTTACATAATATCTCTTGGTCAATTCGAGCAACTGTTCCAGGCTGCGCTCACTGTTTTGCTGGCTTTTACCAAGTTCCTCAAGTTTTTTGGCCAATTCTTCCTTGTCTATCTTATCCGCAATCTTGTTCAACTCCTCCAGTAGTTTTTCATTCTTCCTGGCCTGCATTTCCTGGCGTTCAAGTCGCTCCTGCAACAATTTATTCAGGGGTTCGTCCTTATCCGTTTTACTGAGATTGTCCTTAAGCTGCCGGCTAAATTTTTGCATCATTTGTTCCTGCTGCTGTTGCTTTTCAAGGAAGTCCCTGATCTGCCTCTGATCGTTAAAATCCAGATTGGTCTTTTCCTTTTGCTCCTTGTTCAGGTCGCTAAGCGTTTCCTTCTGTTCCCTGAAGGCATCTAAAGACTTGTCCATGTTGTTTAAAATGGATTGCTGGGACTGCAATTGCCGGCTTTTCAATTCATCATCATCTAATATCGTCATTCTGAATATCTGACTTTTAACGGTCTTTCCATGATGCAGCGCATCGTTGTCCGTTGCCTGAAAGTAGAAACTATAATCCACCCCCTCGTCCAAACGCAGGCCGGATGGAAAGGTGTAGTAAAACTGGTCAAAATTTGAGTTGGGACTTGCAAGTAAGATCATCTGTGTTCTATCCTTGTCGTGCTCCGGATAACAAACCAGTTGTATGGACCTCAATTTATAATCATCCGACGCTTCCCCCGCAAAGTAGGACACATTGGGATTCAAAGAATCCAGGACCTGTCTCGCTTTAATGGCCGGGAAGGCATCCTTGATGACGTCAAAGGTATAATCCAGTTTTTCATAGTCCTGTACATTCTTATTGGAAGTGGTCAGTTGATAATCCAGATCTGAATATACGCGCTTTGATAGCCTGAAATCGTCATCACTCTTTTCGAACGCCATGGTGGTATCCCCGCTGACCAGGGCAATGCTCTCCGTATGACGTCCGCGTATCTCCCAGCGTACATTTGTACCCTCAGGAAATGTGGCGTTTCCGGTACTATTAAGTGTTTCCGCAAGCCGTCCGGTGTAATCGGGGAAATCCAGGATGAGCTTAAAATTTTGAATAGCGGGTGCCTTTAACACATCAAGGTTATAATTCGGAGAAACAATCCTGTTGGCTTCAAAATAAAACGTGGATGATTGCAATGGCGGTGTAAGCGTGTATTGATATACGTTATTTTTTTGCTGAAGAAGAAATTTCTTCCCATTTAAAACAAGATAAACATCTTCCGGCCTTAGCTTGCCTTCCGTAGCCACCTGGATGGTATATTCCTTGTTCTCAAGAACCTTTAAATCTCCGGAAAGCAACTTAAAAACAAAGGGGGCCGGAGGTTGGTAGGCAATATCATAGTTGATCACCCTTTCGTACGAGCCAAAAAAAGAACTCAAATTTCCGGAAAGCCAAATCAATCCGAAAATAAATACCGGTACCGCCAGATATTTCACATACCGGAGATTATCCTTTAAATTGATTGCCCTTGAAAATGGGATTGGTTTGAGACGATCCGATCGTTGCTCTATACTTGCCAAAAGCAGTTCGGTCTGGCGCTTGTTTTCCGCAAGTTCAAGCAGGTTATACAACTTGTCGCCAACGTCCGTAAAATGTGTGCCTATCAAAACAGAGGCCTGTTTATGAGTTATGCCCTGCCTTAATTTAAACAGCAAAGCAATCGGGGTCAGTATGTACCTGAACAAAAGATAAACTTCCGCCCCAACGAAAATCAACAGCAGTATCCCCCTGCCCGTAGAATTCAACCACAAAAAATATTCGACCGCCAAAACCACAATCAAAAACAGGAATCCGAGCGCCATGAACAAAAGACATCCCTTGACCAGCATGGTTGTATAATACTTCCTGGAAAAGCCCTTAAGTTTGTCTAATATGTTGTGATAGTTATTCAGAATCTCCTATTTTTAATACCAAGATACCAGTTACCTGAAGAATCAGCCTCAAAAATTTGTTAAAAAGTACCGGATGAAAGATTTAAAGTATTTAGCAGCGTTAACAATACCCATATCGACCCTGAGAGGTAGTTATTTTGAAGCGTACTGGAGCTTTTTTATGCCTGCATATGTCTTTTTACTCATCCCTGTTCCTGAATTAACCAGGCATAGTGACCATCAATACAGATCCTTCAGGGAATACCAAATTCGCGATGATCTTGACCCCTCCCTTAAAATGCCGTTTGGATACCCAACATCCACAGTGCTTTCACTGCTGCCTCCCCTTGGGTTTAATTTAATGAATCCCAGAATTCCAGCTGCCATGAGGCCCGCCCGCTAAGGTGATTTCATATCTTTGCACCTCAAAGTAGTACAAATGAACAAAAAAGTCCGTGCACGTTTTGCGCCCAGTCCTACAGGACCCCTTCATATCGGGGGTTTGCGAACCGCATTATTCAACTATCTGTTTGCCAAAAAAAACCATGGCGACTTTATCCTGAGAATTGAAGATACCGATCAGAACCGGCATGTGGAAGGCGCAGAACAATATATTATAGACGCCCTTCATTGGTGTGGTATTCCATTTGATGAAGGTCCGGGAAAAAATGGGGGGTTCGGGCCTTACCGACAGAGCGAACGTACCTCGTTGTACCGCCAATATGCTGAGACCCTCATCGCAAAAGGCAAAGCGTACTATGCATTTGATACCCCGGAAACGCTGGATTTCCATAGAAAGGATCACGAATCCAAAGGGAAGACTTTTATTTACAATTGGCACAACAGGCTAAAACTTGTAAATTCATTATCGCTTTCTGCAAAAGAAACCCAGGCTAAATTGGAACGTGGCGAAGCGTATGTAATTCGTTTTAAGTCGCCAAAGGATGAAAAATTACACCTTAATGACCGTATACGGGGAGACATTGTAATAAATACCAATATTCTGGATGACAAGGTTCTCTTTAAAAGTGACGGGATGCCTACCTATCATCTGGCTAATATCGTAGATGATCACCTTATGGAGATTACCCATGTTATACGCGGTGAGGAATGGCTGCCTTCCCTTGCGCTCCATTGTCAATTATATGATGCCTTTGGTTGGCAGCCTCCCGAGTTTGCCCACCTGCCATTGATTCTTAAGCCCACCGGCAAGGGCAAACTTAGTAAAAGGGACGGTGAAAAGCTGGGTTTCCCGGTACTTCCCCTCTCCTGGGAATCCTCCGTGGGTTACCGTGAAGCAGGTTATTTTCCTGAAGCAGTCATTAACTTTTTAGCGCTGCTTGGCTGGAACCCAGGTACGGAAGAAGAATTTTTTAGTCTGGTCGAACTCGCTCAAATCTTTGATTTAGAGCGAGTTCACAAATCCGGGGCCCGTTTCGACCCTAATAAAACCATGTGGTATAATCATCATTACCTGCAGGAAAAAAGCGATGGTGAACTTGCCGAATTATTCCTGCCTATGTTGGTTTCAAAGGGAATTGCAGCACCTGTTCCCTCGCAGGCATGGGTAGTACGAGTGGTTGCCCTGATCAAAGAACGCGCGAGCTTTGTGTCCGATTTTTGGGACTTAGGCGACTATTTCTTTGTCGCACCAGCCACCTTTGCCGAAAAAGCAGTAAAAAAGCAGTGGGGGGAAGAAACTCCAGGGATGCTTTCACAACTGGCTTCCGTACTTGAAGCAATTGAACTTTTTGTTTCCATCTCCGTGGAAACCGAAGTGAAGGCCTGGATAACCGACAACGAATTTTCCTTTGGGAAAGTGATGCCCCCATTGCGACTGGCCCTTGTCGGCGACCTAAAAGGGCCGCATTTGTTCGATATCATGGAACTAATCGGGAGGACGGAAAGTGTCCGTAGGATTAGGCAGGCCATTTCACAATTGCAAACATCCTAACGAATTCCAGTGGGCATTTCCAGGCACTTTTCCGTAAAGCGTTAAAGATACCGATGCAGTTAGGCTACTATTGTGATTCGCGTGAAATTCCCTGTAACAAATCTTCTAAAAACCCGACTCATATAGTAAAGTCTTACTATATTCATTCACTAACTTAAATTTAAAAGCATGGGCAATTTTATACTTATTCCAATCATTTTTTTCGGATTAATCATTCTCCTATCCTCTTTTTTTATCGTAAAACAGCAAACTGCCGTTATTATTGAGCGTTTTGGGCGGTTTCAAAGCATACGCCATTCCGGATTGCAAATGAAAATTCCATTAATCGACCGGATTTCAGCTCGTCTGGGCCTCAAAATACAGCAATTGGATGTCATCGTTGAGACCAAGACCCTGGATGATGTATTTGTAAAGCTGAAGGTCTCGGTACAATATGTAGTTATCAGAGATAAAGTGTACGAGGCATTTTATAAACTGGAATACCCACATGATCAGATTACTTCCTACGTATTTGATGTTGTCAGGGCAGAAGTTCCCAAGATGAAATTGGATGATGTCTTCGTAAAAAAAGATGACATTGCTATCGCGGTAAAGTCCGAACTGCAGGAAGCCATGTTAGATTACGGCTATGATATCATCAAAACCCTGGTTACCGATATTGACCCAGATGCCCAGGTTAAAGCTGCCATGAACCGTATTAATGCATCCGAGCGTGAGAAGATTGCTGCGCAATTTGAAGGGGATGCCGCCCGGATTCTGATCGTTGAGAAAGCAAAGGCAGAAGCGGAGAGCAAACGATTACAGGGTCAGGGTATTGCCGACCAGCGGCGGGAAATAGCAAGGGGTCTGGAAGAATCCGTGGAAGTCTTAAATAAAGTCGGGATCAACTCTCAGGAAGCTTCCGCGCTGATCGTTGTCACCCAACACTATGATACCTTACAGTCTATAGGGGAAGAGACCAACACTAATTTGATTCTGCTTCCAAATTCCCCTCAGGCCGGCAGTGATATGCTGAATAATATGGTTGCCTCCTTTACAGCGAGCAATATGATAGGTGAATCCATGAAGAAAACCAACAAACCGGGCGGCAAGGGCCGGCCGTAACGGCAGGTTGCACAAAGTGGAGCAAAAAAATAAAAGGGGTCCTAAAGGACCCCTTTAATATCCAAATCCCATATTATCCTACCTTAATTTTTTTAATACCTTCTTTGCCAGCAATGAAATAAGGATCTTTTGAATAATTCCTCCAAGTCCTCCCAGCAGGCTCGTGGGGTAAAGAGCATTTTTAGCGCTCTGATAATTTAATTTCAGGCTTTCCGCATTGATCTCTTTCCTGAGCTTTAAGATCTTCAGGTCATTGTCAATCTCACTAAAAGAAGAATAACGTTTTGGTCTCATAGATCATCAAAATAAAATTCCGAGAATTTTCGCAATAAGGGCCCGTCCAATTTACTGCGAAGCACATAAAGAATAATACTTAGTGCGACATAAAACACTCCTACAATCAAAAATCCGAAAAAGGTGTTATTCAAAAGTTGCCCGAGGCCGAAAGCGGTCGCGAGGGATAGAAATAATAATGTCAGTAGGCCAACCGCCCCAATCAAAAGTATTTTTGAAAAGGAAGTTAGACCCTGCATTAAAAACTTAAATGCCTTAAGCCTGTAATACTCCTGAGAACTTTCCAAATAAGAACGCATGTTCTTCTCTCCCCCGGATAGGTTCTCCTTTAGCGTATCAAAAGTCATTCGCTACTTTTGAAATTGTGCATTTTTTTTCTTGAGTTCCGCCAACTTATGCTCCAATGTAGCGATGATATCATCAGCCTTATAGCTCATATTGGAGATAGTTTCATCTATTTTGCGTTCAAAATCAGCTCTTTTGGCATCTGCCGTCCTTGTGAGTTCATCAGTGGCCTTGGAAAGGCGGTCCGATACTTCGTCCCTGGCAAGGATGGCCTTTTTCTTTATTTTCTTTCTGGTCCTGGCCCCTTTATCAGGCGCGTACAATATTCCCACTCCGGCACCAATGGCTGCTCCGGTAAGTAATGCTAATAATACACTTCCACTATCGTTTGACATATTTAATAAATTTAAAAGGTTATACTTCATTTAAATGACTGCAATAACCTACATTATTTACTTCAAACTAACTGTTAAAATCGGGTTAAGATTTGCCTTACAGAGGAGATTCGCAACGCTCGGGCCCACAACCCTCAATGATTTGGCATAAATGCTATGCCATAATATATACCGATCAATATAATATTGCCGGCCTGTCCGGAAACCCTATTGCTGCTGCTGAATTTTCGCCCAGGTATCCCTTAAGGTGACGGTTCTGTTAAAGACCAAATGCCCGGGCATACTATCTTTATCAACATTAAAATAACCAAGGCGTTGAAACTGGAAGCGGTCCTCTTGTCGGGCGTCCTTTAACCCAGGCTCTACAAATGCAGTAATCACCTGTAGCGAATCAGGGTTAATAAAGTCCAGAAAATCCTTTTCTTTATGCGTATCAGGCGTTTCATCCGTAAATAGACGGTCGTATAAGCGCACCTCAGCTTTCAGGGCGTCTTTTACGGAAACCCAGTGCAAAGTCCCCTTAACCTTCCTCAGGCTTTCCTCTGTACCACTCCCGCTCCTGCTTTTAGGGTCATAGGTACATTGTATTTCGCGGATGTTCCCCTCTGCATCTTTTGTACAACTCTCTGCCTTGATGATATACGCATTCTTAAGTCGTACCTCTCCCCCTATTTTCAGCCTGAAAAACTTTCTGTTGGCTTCTTCCCTAAAGTCTTCCTGTTCTATATACAATTCCCTGGAAAAAATAAGCTGGCGACTGCCGGCATTAATGTCCTCGGGATTGTTCTCGGCATCAAGCCATTCCTTTTCTCCCTCGGGATAGTTTGTAATTACCACCTTGACGGGGTTCAGCACGGCCATCACTCTCGGTGCTATTTTGTTAAGATGTTCGCGAATATGAAACTCCAAAAGGGCAACATCGACCACATTTTCTCTTTTAGCGATACCAATGGTATCTGCAAAATTCCGGATAGATTCCGGGGTATAGCCCCTTCTCCGCAGACCTGAGATGGTCGGCATTCTGGGATCATCCCAGCCAGCCACAAAACCCCTTTCAACCAGTTGCAGTAATTTTCGTTTGCTCACTACCGTATGGCTCAGATTACGGCGTGCAAATTCCCGTTGTTTGGGTCGGATTTTATCCTTATCCCAAACCTGGTCCAAAAACCAGTCATATAACTCCCGGTGCGGTGCAAATTCCAAGGTGCAGAGGGAATGGGTAACCTGCTCAATATAATCGCTTTCGCCGTGTGTCCAATCGTACATGGGATAAATACACCAATCGGTATTTGTTCTGTGATGGGCCTTATGGAGTATCCTGTACATGATAGGGTCCCGCATCAGCATATTTGGCGAAGTCATATCTATTTTTGCCCTTAAGACATAGGTTCCCTCTTGAAAATCGCCTTGCTTCATTCCCTCGAAAAGAGTAAGGTTTTCAGCAATTTCCCGATCCCTGAAAGGACTATCGGTCCCCGTCTCCGTAGGTGTGCCCTTTTGCCTGGCAATTTCCTCAGAAGACTGGCTGTCTACGTAGGCTTTGCCATCCTTAATTAATTCAACCGCCCAATCGTACAATTGTTGAAAATAATCCGAGGCATAGCATTCCACATCCCATTCATATCCCAACCATACCACATCGCGCTTTATAGCCTCCACATACTCCTGCTCCTCCTTTGCCGGGTTGGTGTCATCAAACCTAAGATTGACAGGGGCTCCATATCGTTCCCCCAGGCCAAAATTCAGGCAGATTGAACTTGCATGACCAATGTGCAAATATCCATTTGGTTCCGGTGGGAACCGAAATCTCAATGCCTCTCTGGGATACCCGTTTTCCAGATCTTCCTCAATGATATGCTCTATAAAATTCAGCGATTTGGATATATCATTCATGCGATAATATTTCAAGCCTCAAAGGTAGGAAAAATGGCGGTACAAGGCCTATTAAATAGACGGGGTAGTACGCCAGGCCAAATAACTTTAAACATCCCGCCCTATCCGGTGAAATGCCTTATTTTCCCGATGACCGGAACACCATTGGCCTATATTATAACCTCTATCCATACAAATAACCCTATTTCACAACAGTTTTAATTATGGCTACAACATTAAATTCCGTGCGCGAGAATTATATGTCATATTTGTTATTAAATACTGTGGACTATGGAATTAAGCAATTAATTGCCCGATAAACCGAAATCCACCGTTTTTATCGCAACCCAAATCTCTACGATAAAACTGTAGTAACCCCTAACTACTACTACTTATGAAACGAAAACTATCTATTATTCATTCTGCGCTTTTATTGGCCATTATGTTTCTGGGTTGTATCACTTTAAATGCCCAGGTCTTAGATGCACCAGTACCGGCTCCCAATCAGACCCCCCCGCCAGGAACGACCCCCTGGGATAAGGTATGCGCTTCCGCTTCATTTAACGATTACTGGGTAGAATTTACATGGAACCCTCCTTTGGTGAATGGCGACAATGAATTTATCCTTGAACTTTCAGATGCCACCGGGAATTTCAGCAATGCCGTTGAATTGGCAAATGACAATACACAAAATACTAATTTTTCGTTTTTCTTTCAATTTTCAATTCCCGTGGACACCCGGGGAGAAGGCTATAAAATGAGGGTGCGAAGTACAAGTCCGGCCGTAACCGGGGCGGAATCTGCAGCTTTTGCTATGTACTACAGGGATTTTGATGAAGCCATCCTCATAAGTCCCAATGGTGATGGAAACATCCCTAACGGAGGAATGGTAGAAATATGTGATGGGAATTCCATTTCCATTGCGCCTCATAATGTGCCAAATGCCGGTACCTATCAGTATAATTGGTACAGGAGCTCCACCCCCATTCCAGGGGAGAAAGGAGCCTCCATAACAGTAAACCAGGCAGGTATCTATCAGGTTGAAATTGATTATGGCGCCTGTTCAACGGCCGGTGGCGGAACATTGTCCCAGCCTATTGAGGTTACCTTGGGCACAAGCCTGGGGATTGGGATCAATCCTCCGTCCAAGACTGCACTGTGTGCCGGGGAAACCGAGCCCCTGCAAGCCAATATTACAGGGCAGGGATTAACCTATACCTGGTTTAAAGACGGTTCTGCTATTACTGCGCCTGCGGTCGATGATGATACCTATGTGGTGGATGCCTCCGTACCGGGCTTTGAAGGGGATTATCAGGTAGAGATCGTTGGACCGGGCACATGCCTTGAACGTTCGGCAGCTGTTACCATGACCAATGCCGGAAACTTCAACGTAACCCGTGTGAACCCTGCCAATGTCGTGGTACTTCCCGGTCAGTCCGAAATACTAAGCGTTACCACCGATGCCGTGTCACCCACCTACCAATGGTACAGGGATGGCAACCCGGTGGCCGGGGAAACTGCAAGCAGCATCACTGTTGATGAAACAGCAACCGGGACTTATTTTGCAAGAGTATCCTTAAGCGGAGGACCGTGTTCTGCCACTTCCCTAGATTCTGAAAGCACCATAGTGGTCGTTCCGGATTCCGTGGAAATCATCGTTGATTATACCTCGTCTTACACAGCTTGCCAGAGTACTACGGTTACCCTGGGTGTTACAACGATTAATGCGCTGGATTCCGGAGGCAACAGAACAGATGTTACCGCCTCCCTGCAGTCTGCGATGTCATATCAATGGCAAAAGGACGGCCTTGACGTCGGCGGAGCAACATCTGCCAACATCAGCCTTACCGACATCAATGAAAATGGGGACTATACCCTTGACGGAACAATCAGTACGTATAGCGCAGCGTCAAACGCTTTATCTGTACAGCTGTTGGTAGACGAAGCGCTAACCATTAGCAGCACCGGTCTGGTGAGTTGTGGCCCTTCGGAAGTCATTACGATCAGTACCACCACTAACCTTTCCGGAGAATCATTTGATTGGTTCAGAGATGGGGTAAATCTCAATGTTGCCACTGAGACCCTGGACATTACCCAGTCAGGAACATACCAACTGGTATTAGATCGGAATGGATGCCCTCTGCCCTCTAACCAAATTGTGATTACGCCGCTGGACCCCAACCTTATAACCCTTGATCCATCAGATAATATTGTCTTTCCCGAAGGTGCTTCCAGAACGGTAACAGCCGGAGGAGGAGACTCTTATCGCTGGTATGATATAAATAATGTTGAAATAAGCACATCGTCATCGGTGACTTTTACAGAAGAAGGTTCCTACCTGGTAATTGCCACCATAGGGAATTGTGAAGTTTCAAGACCCGTGCAGGTTACCTATCTAGACACCTTCAGGGTGCCTAATGTGGTCACTGTCAACGGGGATGGTATTAATGACCAGTGGATTATTCCCAATTCTTATTCCAATGATCCTGCTGTCAACGTCATCATATACAATGAGAAAGGAGAAGAAGTTTTTAATGAGTTTGATTACCAAAATAACTGGCCGCAGTCTTCAACAGCCTTTCCAAAGCAGAACATGGTCTTTTTCTACAAGATCAGAAATGCTCAGGAGGTATTGAAACAAGGCACCATAACTATAATACGCTAAGTGAGCAAAATGGCACGACGAATTGTATATCTATTCCTGTTCATCACAGCCCTGACCCGCGTTGGAGCACAGGAAGAGAACCCGTTTGTTACTTATGATGTTCCCTCCCAGAACCTCTTAAAATACAACCGGTTCCTCATTAACCCGACCTTTTCCACGGTCAGGGAGGACAAATCCTATTTTAACCTTTTACACAGGAATCAATCCGTTGCCTTTGATGATAACAACCAGTCTTATTTTTTAAGCTATAGCGGCCGGATCAGTGACCATACCGGATTGGGCCTTAGTCTCTACACCCAACGGGAAGGAATCATCAGCAACTATGGTGTTCTTGCAAATTATGCCTATGGGGTTAAACTTAGTGATAAAAGTAATTTCACCTTCGGAGCCAATGTGTCATATTACAGCAGCGGGTTTGATGAAGGCCGGGCCAACCCCGTGGAAGTGGATCCTTTGCTAAACAGTTTTCAGGATAATTCCCTGCTCTCATTTCAACCTGGTTTCAATATTTCATATGGCAATTTTGACTTCGGGATGTTTGCCGAAAATCTTTTTGACTACAACCTAAAGACCAACGAATCCATTACCGATTTTAAGGACAAAACCTTTTCCGGTCATTTGCAATATACCCATCAGTTTAAAAATTCTGCCGGGATCTTTGAAAGTGGGCGGTTGATGCCTCTGGCGCGTGCCAGAAAAGTAGGGGAGGACAATGTTGTCCTGGGTGGCAGCCTTATTATGGATCTTCCAAAAATAGGCTGGTTGCAGGGAGGGTATGACAGCTTCTACGGCGCTTCGGCAGGGATAGGTTTTAACCTAAACCGTCGTTTGTCCCTGGGATATACCATGGAAAAAGGATTATCTACCGACTTTGACAATTTTGGCGTCACCCATGAGATCTCCTTTGCCTACAGCTTTACCCCCAATCTTACGGAAGACAGGGTCATGCTCGAAGACGATGATGACAGTTTGGTGGAAAATGATACTGAGGAAGTAAATGAGGAATCACTTACCGCTAAAGACAAGGAAATTGAGGAGTTAAAGAGAAGGTTGGCCGAAAATGACGCCATCCTTGACGAATTAATGTTCCGGCAGGACTCCCTGGAATCTAACAGGCAAAAAGATCTGGAACGCAGATACCAGATGGCCATGAACCTCGTACGAAGGGAAACAAATGGCAATCGCCCTGATCTTGAACAGGAAGTTAAAAAGATCTACTTCGTAAATAATGATAAAACGGCTGTCGCAGATAACACCGCGCTGGATGTCCTGGAAACCAATGGGAATAAAGGGGAGGTCGAAGACCTCGATGCAGCAGTCGCCCTGAATGCTTCTGAAAATTCAGCCGGCAACCACAGCACGGAGCTAACGGGCACCAACGGCGACCAAGCAGGCAAGGTAGTACGGGATGCGGTTGTCCAGGCAAGTACATCTGTTAACAAGCGGCCCAAGGCTGCCCGGGACAATACCCGTTCGAATACCCCTACTCAGACGATACAGGAGAAAAAAGTAAAAAACAGAAAATTCAGGGACCTTGATGGCGTGGAGGACGGTTATTATATCGTCGCCAATGTTTATAAAGGCGGACACTACCTGAACAAATTTGTGAACGATCTGAACAGCCAGGGAATCGATGCAGACTATATAGACAATCCCCACAACGGACTGAAATACGTATACCTGAAGCGTTATGATACATGGCAGGAAGCTGCTGCCGCGCATAAATCGGGTGTTGACGGCATATATTCCGGTGAATTGTGGATCATGAATGTGGACAATAAATACTCCAACGAGGCCTATGTTGAAAATTCGAATAAAATACGTGAGAAATCGGACAAATACGAATCCGATGTACTCCGAAAAAATGTAGTGGTGCGAGATAACCTGGCCAATAGCGGTCAGGAATCCAAAACCCATGTTATAGAGGGTACAGGCACCGGATATTATATCATTGCCAATGTTTTTGCCAATCCAAAAAATGCCAACCGTTTTGTAAAATTATTAAACGCCCAGGGACTTAGTGCCAGCTACTTTATCAATCCGAAAAATAATTATCGGTATGTATACCTGAAGCGACACGATTCCTGGAATAATGCGCTCATATCTTACTATTCAAAATTGAATGACGCCTATGACGATAAGATGTGGATCATGCGTGTTACCCCAAACCTGATAACCTAGATGAGACCAAAACTTACCAAAAAATTCCTTTTTGCCTGTGTAGTCCTTTTTTCGTACATAGGCATTTCGCAAGAATTCAACACCTTTGATATTCGTTATCAAGACAATCTCAGGGGTGACCTGACTTTTATTGCCAATAACATTGTAAACCGGGATGGTGGCACAGGTTCTACGGAACCTGAAGACGACTATAATGCCACGGGGAGTTCTTCAACCTACAATGACTGGCTCAACATGCAATATATTGATATTGACGGTGACCCTACGACTTTTAGTTCCAGTAGAGCAACTTTTGCATTTCCGCAGGCCAGTTGTAATCTAATCCGTTATGCCGGCCT
>DATGCB010000200.1:0-29443 GCA_035312365.1 Eudoraea sp.
AAAATTTCTATGATGTCTACGGGGGGCACGACGGGGTGATCATTGAATATACGGACCCTGCCGGCGAAGGAAATTTCTATCGTTTTCAAATGGACAGGATGATGGACAATAGCAGATTCCATGCCCATGTGCTCGACGGGCTCCCGAATGACTGTACGGAACCCGGGGAATTGTTTTTAACCCGTGACCTCGGAAGGGTCATTTTCAGTGATGCCGGCAATGACGGGCTGCCCGCGGAACACAATATTGAAGTGTCCTATGAATACAGGCAAGGGGATGAAGCGACCGTTTATTTATTATCGCTGGACGGCAGGTCAGCGGCATTTTTTAAAGATCTGGACGATCAGTTGCAATCCATTTTGAACCCGTTCGTGGAACCTACCTTTTTGCATTCCACCATTGAGGGTACCCTGGGTGTTTTTGGATCGGCTGTAAAATCGGACCCTGTACTGTTCATCTATCCACAGGACAATCCCTGAACACACGTTCTGTTTCGTTTGTTGGACCTGGAATGAACAACAGCCAGGGATGCAGTTCCCCACTTTGATTTATTACCTAATTTTACAAGATGAAGATATTGATTGCAGAAGATGAAATTGCCTTGCAACAGTCCATTTATACCTATTTGGAACGGGATGGCCATGTATGTGAAGTCGCCTCGGACTACAGGGAGGCAGCCTGTAAAGTTGACCTGTACGACTACGATGTCGTCCTTCTCGATATAAACCTGATCACGGGAAGTGGATTGGATGTACTGAAAGCCCTTAAGGACGAAAACAAAAGAGCTGGTGTTATCATCATTTCTGCCAACAACTCCCTGGATGACAAGCTGGAAGGACTTGATCTGGGTGCTGACGATTATATCACCAAGCCTTTTCACCTGGCAGAGCTGAACTCCAGGATCAATGCCGTCCTTCGCCGCGGGAAATTTGGGGGTGATGAAACACTGGAATTCAATGAAATAAGGATTGACACGCGTTCACGCTCGGTCTATGTGAACGATACGTTTATTACCCTTACAAAAAAAGAGTATGATCTTTTGATTTTCTTTATTACCAATAAGGGGCGGGTGCTTTCCAAAGAGATCATTGCAGAGCATCTGTGGGGTGACCATAGTGATTTAATGGATAACTTTGATTTTATCTACGTGCACATCAACAACCTGAGGCGAAAGCTAACAGTTGAAGGCGCCAAATATATCAGAACAGCCTATGGGAGCGGTTATAAATTTATAGAGGACTAGAGATTGTCGAAAGAAAGAGGAAAAGTAGGATTAATCAGAAAAGCTTCTCAGGCATCGCTTTTGGCCAGTATTGTCTTAATGTTGGTCAGTACGGTGGTGCTGTTTTTTTATACCAATGCCCTGTTAAAGGAGGAAGTGGAGGAAGGGTTGTATTCCACGGAGGCCAGGATAGTAGCCGCGATCCGTGCCGGAGACAACCCGTATTCCCTGCCCCCTTTGGTTGATTTTAAAAAAGTACCGGAGCTGCAGGACGAGGTTTTGAAAGACACCATGATTTTAGATCCTTTTGAAGGGGAAATCGAGCCCTTTAAAGAGCTTACCACCTTTCGGAATATCCGTGGTGAAAACTACCAAATTACCGTACGAAGCCTTTCATGGGACTCTGAAGATATTTTGATAGCCATTGTCTTCTCCTATTGTTTTATCATTCTGCTGGCCTTTGCAATTCTCTTTTACGTCAATAAGGCGAAGTCAGAGGTCCTGTGGAACCCGTTTTTTGAGAATCTGAAGCAAATGAAGAATTTCTCCTTAACCTCAGAAACGCCGATTCAACTGGTCGACAGTGACATCAGTGAGTTTTCTGACCTCAATGCCGAGATCGTTACGCTGACAAACAGGGTACGGTCCGATTACAGGAACCTGAAGCAATTTACAGAAGACGTTTCGCACGAAATGCAGACCCCATTGGCCATTATGCAGGCTAAAATTGAAAACATCATCAATGAAAAAGCCATCAGTGAAGGTCAGTTTGAACAACTGACTTCTATACAAAAAGACATCCGGCGACTGACCCGGCTCAACAGGAAACTGACCTTATTGAGCAAAATAGACAACAGGCAATTTGTCAATCTTGAAAGGGTCAGTATATCAGATTTGGTAAAAGAGAGCATTGAGAATTTCAGCGGTCTCTCGGATGCCCGAATCGCATTTTCGCAACCCGATCCCATTGTCGTTGATATGGATCGCCATTTGGCTGAAATACTTTGTAACAACCTAATTTCCAACGCCATTAAACACAATCTGGAAAACGGGAATATTCAGATTTTAAGCAGTGAAGGATCGCTCACCATTTCCAATGCTGGTGCTCAAAGCCTGAAGGACCCTACAAAAGTGTTCCATAGATTTTACAGGGAAACCAAGGGGCAAAAGTCGACCGGCTTAGGTTTGTCAATTGCAAAAAAAATATGTGATCTGTACGGTTTTGAAATTACCTATCACTTCAGGGATAATTGCCATGTTTTTACGCTCAATTTCAACAATTCCTGAGGTCACATCGATGCGATTTTTTGTGGGGTAAACGGTCAATAAAGTGGTCATTGCACCTTATGACATGGACGATTTCCCAATGACTTACCCTACGGAATGTCTTTTAAAGTTCTTTTTTCAAAGACGTCGTACTTAAGGCCATAACTCAATGTCCTGACATAGAAGTCAAGCTGGGCTGTTCTTTCCCGGGTGCCCTGGTATAATCGCAATGGTTGATTCGTAATATTATTCAAACCGGCGTAAAGCCTGAGATTTTTATTTAATATATAACCTGCACTGAAGTCAAGAAAAAATTGATGATCATAGTAGATATCCTCAAAAGCCCGCCCACCGACATCAATAATATAACCATCCGAAAAGTTGGCAGACAGGCGTGCCGTGAACTTCAGCCCTTCGTACCCCAGGGAGGCGTTGAAAAGATGGGGTGGGGAATCCGATAAATCCAGATCGTCTCTTTCCACCCCGTTCACGTCCCTTATTCCTTCGGTCTTGGCCCTTAAATAGGTGTAATTAGTGTCTATTGTAAAATATTTGGCGAACCCGGGCAGAAAATCCAATTTCTGCTGAAAACTCAATTCAAAACCGTAAAGGGAGGCTTCTTCTCCATTCAGGGGTTGTAGAAGATTAAATCCGGTCGTACCGGGACCAAATTCCTCATTCATGGTGGTACTTCTGAAGGTATAGACAAAGTTTTTAATATTCTTGGAAAAGATCCCGGCAGATAACAACCCCACCGACTTTAAATAGTGTTCAGCGATCATATCAAAATTACTCGATACCGCCGGTGCCAGGGAGGCGTTGCCTAAAAGTATTTCCCGATCACTGAATACAACGCTACTTGTTGGTACCATGTCCACATAGTTGGGTCGCGACAGGGTTTTGGTCCAGGCCAGTCTAAAAATGGTTTGATCGGAAAGCGTATATTTAAAATGGATTCCCGGGAGCAGATTGCCATAGCGCTCCCGTGCTTTTATTTGCCCCGCTTCACCCGAGCCTTCAACAATCCTGTTTGCATTGGCTTTGAACAAGGTGTGCTCCAGGCGGATTCCGGCCAGCACATTCAGCTTGTCTGAAAGGTTTTGTTGGAACATCAGATAGCCTGCAAAGACATTTTCATCCACCGTAAAATTTTGCTTTAAAAATTCATCCGGTACCGAATTGCCACCTGCCAGGTCTAAGGTGCCCAACCAATTAGCATCTGCAAATTGCCCCGCCCGGTACTGACTGCCAACCAGGTAACCCGGGTCTGTATAGTCCTGAGTCGGGGTATCAAGGAGGGTCGGGAAGTTTTCTTCCTGTTCAAATACTAAAAAATTATTGTTCCGAAGCTTTGATTTTAACCGCCCCCTCAGTCCTATTTTTATGGTGCCATCCCATTTTTCAATAAAACTGCCCGGAAAAGCTACATTCACAAAAAAATTGTGATCCTCCTCCGCGGTAAACTTGTTTTCTTCTATGATCTCATCGTATGCAAAATTCGCCGGATTATCTGACTCCCCGCTAATTTCCGGAATAAACAAAGGGAATCTTTGATTGTATGGGTTGTGGCGGATCTCATAACTGTTTTTGAATTCAGCGATTCGTTCTTTATTCCTGGTATCGGATGACCTGAAGAATGAAGCTGACCAATCTAGTTTTGTATTGCCCAACAGGTGAATACCGCCCAGGCTGTAATTTTGCATCCGCAGATCTTCCAGTTGCGCATTTTTGCTTCTATTGCTATTAATCCCTCCCAGGGTCTGGCGTCCTGCCAGTACGGGAAAACGGATTAAATTCCCGCCTTCAATAGTGAAATCATCCAAACTGATGTCCTCACTAGCCAGTATCTCCTGATCAAAAACAAATTTGTTTTCCTTGTCATCACGCCAATTGTACATGGTTTTAAGGAAGAAGGTGCTGTGGTCATTCCATTGGTACTCGAAATTAGCGGCTAAACTGCGCCGGATCCGTTGAATCCAAAGGGGCTGTATTTCCAGGATCCTGGCATAGGGGTTGGTGCTCACTTGCTGTAGAACAGGATCCCCATTTGGGTCGGTATTACCCGTGTTATAAGAAAAAGAATCGGCCCATCGGGCCTCAATAGTGTCGGATCCATAATCGTTGTCGTTGATGGAAGACGAAACCATCCACCCAAACTTGCCATTATTACTTCTGTTTCCGATCACAATAGCCCCGGACCATATGCGCTTATTACTTATCATGTTAAATCCGGAGCCTCCGGTGATAGCGAGCCTGAACCCCTGTGGGGCGGTGCGGGTGATCAGATGAACGGCCCCTCCCAATGCGTCTGCATCCATATCCGGGGTTAACGTCTTATTGACTTCAATTGTCTGGATCATATCGGAAGGGATCAGATCCAATTGAACATTGCGGTTATCACCTTCTGCAGATGGGATTCTGCTGCCATTTAAAAGGACTGAATTCAGTTCGGGCGACAACCCCCGAATAATAATATTTCTTGCCTCCCCCTGATCCACCTGCATGGCGATTCCCGGGATTCTTTTAACAGCGTCGCCTATATTTGAATCCGGGAATTTTCCAATTTGATCGGTAGAAACTACATTGGTAATATTAACATTGTTTTTTTGGGTATTCAACGCCCGTATCTGCCGCGGGGAACCCATGTTATAAACTTCAACACCGCTCAGGCGAATTCCCTCAGGATTTAGTGCCAGGGCTAAAAAAACGGATTTACCTGCCTTGATATCTACCGTCCTCGTAAGGTCTGAGAAGCCCAGGTACGTGATGGTAAGTACATAGGTTCCGGTCGGGATGTTCAGTAAAGTGAATTTTCCGTCCAGATCGGAAACCGTACCTCGATTCAGTGTGGAAATAACGATCGTAGCCCCGGAAATAGCAATACCATCGTCATCAATTATTGTTCCCTGAACATTGCCATTTTGTGACCATAAGGAGGAAGTGAGAAAACAAAAAGCAAATAAAAAAACAATATTTTTCATGCCAATTCCCATTTAGAGTTTCCGGTCAGGTGTCGGCGGCCTGCAGCATAGTTTTGTCCTTTAAATTTAGACGTTTTGACTTTAGTGGCGGCTGAATTTTGTCAGATAAGAGGGCTTGACAGCAAAACATTTGAAGCTAAAGCAAATTTCATTTCTTAAGATTTGCTTTAAACCGTCTTTAGAATTTATCGTTTACTTTGAAATTCTCAGCCTAATTATTTCATTTTGAAGATAGAAAAAAATAGCCTTTCATTGTTGCCATTCGGCGCATTGGTGGCGGTATTGCCGGTCCTGGCTGCCTTGAGTTGCAGGCGGGAAGTGCCGCAAAAACCCAGGGAAGCATTCAGTCGTAAATTCCCTTCGGCTACTGAGATTTCGTGGGACAGGGAATCTGATGGGGGGTGGGAAGCGGAATTTAAAATGGATGGGGTCCCTTATTCTGCTGAATTTTTGGAGGATGGTACCTGGCAGGCAACCGAACATGAAATCAGGGAAAAAGACTTGCCAAAGGAAGTCATCTTAACCCTGAAGAATGAATTTAGGGAGTATACCATTGAGGAGTCTGAGATATCGGAAACCATGGACGGCATATTCTATGAAATAGAACTGGATGGAAAACATTCGGATCTGGAGGTGCTCATCGATGGCTCGGGAAAAATTATAAAAAGAGATCGGGAAGATCAGGAAGATGAGGACGATGACTAAGTGTTACGCCACAGAATAGTAAACCTGCCGGGACAAAAGTGGTTGGTGCCAATGGTACATGCCACTCTTCATTTTTCAGGTAACCTGAAAATAATAAAAAGTTAGTGCTCAGATAAACCCCGGGGGATCCCCGAGGGACTTATATAACTTTAAAATTCCCTTAGAATTCAAAGATAATTTTACAGGAAATGTTTTAGTAATCTGTGAAGTATGCGATTACAACTGTTTCCTGTGCGCTATACCCTATTGAAGGTATTTGCTTTTGTGTTCCTGTCAATTTCCATGGCTATCCGGCTTTGTTTTTTTATTTGGGAATTTACAGAGGTTGATAAGGGTATCCTGAGCCTGGGGCGCACTTTTCTAACCGGGTTCTTTTTTGACCTGGGTACGCTGTCTTTTTTAATACTGCCTTATTTATTGTACCTGGTCTTCTTTCCTCAACAATGGCACGGCTGCATTGTGGATAGAGTGAATACTTACGGGGGTTTTACGATTAGTATCCTTCTTATGTACTTTTCTTTTTTAGGGGAGGTTTCTTTTTGGGAGGAATTTCAAAGAAGATATAATTTTATCGCTGTGGATTACCTCGTCTACACCTATGAGGTCGTTCAAAATATCAATGAATCATATCCCTTGCCCATTTTGTTTTCTGCCCTGCTGGCTGCCGTGGGGATAACCATTTTCACAATCCACAAGAGGGGGTATTTTAAAGCTACCTTCAGAAAGGAAACCAATTTCAGACAAAAGATGGTATCTGCATTGCCCTGGTTCTGTAGCAGCCTCTTCTTTGGCCTTTTGGTCGCCAACAGTCATGCAGACTGGTCAGGGAACAGGTATAATAATGAACTCTCAAAGGCTGGGATTTATTCTTTTTTTGCGGCTTTCAGAAATAACGAATTGCCCTATCCTGAATTTTATCAGACGATCCCGGAAGACAAGGCTTTTAACAGGGTCAGGGATACCTATTCAAATATGGGGGACCATTTTATAGCCGCCAATTCTCCAAAAATTCTTCGGGTTGTCAAAAAGGCCGATAGTTGTAAAAAAGCACTTAAACCCAATGTCATTTTCATCTGTATTGAGAGTTTAAGCGCCAGATACCTCAATTCGCTGGGTGGAGAAAACGGTTTTACCCCTTTCCTTGATTCACTGGCAAACGAAAGTATCCTCTTTACCAATTTATTTGCCACGGGTACCAGAACGGTCAGAGGGATGGAGGCAATTACGTTGTCCATACCCCCTACACCCGGGCGAAGCATAGTAAAAAGAAAGAAGAACAGGGACCTCTTTACAATTGGGGAGATCTTTCGGTTCCATGGATATGACCGCAACTTCTTTTACGGGGGAGACGGGTATTTTGACAATATGAATTCCTATTTCGGAGGAAACGGATTTAATATCATTGACAGGGGCCGGGGCATTTTGCTGGATCAAGGGATCGATGCAAAAAGGACCCAAATTGAAGACGGGGAAGTATCTTTTGAAAATGCCTGGGGAATCTGCGATGAGGATATCTATAATAAAGTCCTTAAGGAAGCTGATTTGGCGCATGCTCGGCGGAGGCCATTCTTCGACTTTGTAATGACAACGTCCAATCACAAACCCTTTACCTATCCGGAGGACAGGGTAGATATTCCCTCCGGCAGTGGCCGAAAAGGGGCCGTAAGGTACACGGATTTTGCCATTGCAAAATTTTTAAATGTAGCCCGGACCAAACCCTGGTACCAAAATACAGTCTTTGTTGTCACCAGCGATCATTGCGCCAGCAGTGCCGGGCGCTGGGAGTTGGATGTTCAAAATTACCATATTCCCGGAATGATATTCAACCTTCCTGATGTGGCCCCGGTGGAGATTAATGCCCTTTGCTCCCAGATAGATATTTTCCCGACACTTTTTGGATTGCTCAATTGGGATTACACCAGTAATCTGTTTGGATGCGATGTCCTTAAAATGAAGCCGGAGGATGAAAGGGCATTTATTGGAAACTATAGGAAGCTGGGGCTGTTAAAAGAGGACAAGGTAGTGGTGCTTAGAGACCAGAACAGGGCCAACTTTTATGCATGGAATCGCAAAGACAACCAACTGGTGTCCCTTCCAATGGATAGGGAATTGTTGGTAACCACCATTTCCTTCTACCAGGTTGCCGATTATTTGTATGCACATGGAGGGTTGAAATTAAAAGATCAGGGCCCCTCAAACAAGCTCATTGATCATAAAGCCATGGCCCGGCATGGTACGTCCAATTGAACCAAAAATACCCCGAAACTTGTTCTGGCAAGGTGTCTAATGCTCTGAATGCACCTCTGAAATCCACCTGCCGTACAAGACGTTTCAGGGCACTGACCCTTTAAAAAATCTTTAGAATTGGGCATTAGTTTAGATCCTGAATAATGATGTATCCCCAGCCTATGTAGGGAACACTACCCGGAACTCTTAAGGAAATAAATAGTAACCGAGGTCCGTACACTTGCAAAAATGTCATATGGAGCGCACCCGTTGTTCGTACAAAATACACCTAATTCTTGTCCTGGTCATGGGATGGTCCGCACTATCATCATCGGCCCAGAACGGGGCGGTTGTAAAAAGCGGAGACGCCTTACTGGTGGCCCTGCCGGTATCTGCTTTGGGTGTAACGCTGTTAAAAAAAGACAGGCAGGGCACCTGGCAATTTACGAAGGGTTTTGTACTAAATCAGGCGATCACTTTTGGTTTGAAAGAGGCATTGAACAAACCACGCCCTGATCTAAGCGATACGAATGCCTTCCCTTCCGGGCATACCTCCACAACGTTTCAAAGCGCCGCCTATATCCAACGAAGATTTGGTTGGAAATATGGCCTGCCTAGCTATGCCCTTGCCGCATTTACAGGCTACAGTCGTATTAACGCGAGGAAACATGATGGGTGGGATGTAGTGGCGGGGGCTTTATTGGGTGTTGGCACCGCCTATCTTTTTACAACACCCCACCAGCGCGAACACATGGAAATTAGTTTTTTGGGTGGAAATGGCCGGTTTTTGATTGCGTGCAGATATACATTTTAAACCTGTAAGACCTGGGTAAAGTCAATAGCGCTTACAATTATGAAGAGAAGTATTATGGCAAAAACCGTGCACAGCTGTTTTTTTAAGCAACAAATTGGGCAATTCATTGAAAAAAATAATCTGCAGATCGAAGACGTCATAGGTATAAGTTCAAGGGGAGACTACACCACACTTTGGTATTGGAATAAGGCAGGTACTGACGGCATCGGGGGTTGATTAAGATTAAAAGGATATATAAACTATGGGAGCCATTGTTAAAAATGCCAAAAAATACTGCATGGAGATCCTGGCCACCAGCCGATGTCACAAACTCCCCTTCCATAACGGGCAGCATACTTTGGATGTTTATGAGAATGCATACAGAATTGGACAGCACGAATGTTTATCTGAAATTGAACTGGAACCAGTTCTCCTGGCCGCACTTTTTCATGATACAGGCAATGCCGTACCATATGAGGATCATGAGGAACGAAGTGTCTCAAATGCTGTGATATTCCTGGAAAATGAAGGATATGAAAAGCATTTGATTGGGCTGGTCACAGGCTGCATCAGGGCGACAAAAATACCCCAACGACCTCTAAGTAAACAGGAATGCATTCTATGCGATGCCGATCTATACCACCTGGGGAGAAAAGACTTTTTCATTCTTAATGATAACCTCAGGATTGAATGGGAACAATACCATGGAAAGTATTATACAAACGCTGCCTGGTATGCCTTAAAAACAGAATTTATGAAAAACCATAATTTTCATACCACCTTCGGGAAACTCCTTTAGGAGCCGGTTAAACTGGAAAATATGTCACTTTTTGAATCGCTTTTATCCAATCTGGTATTGATATGAAATATTCATTTGTCATCCTGGCCATATTCAGCCTTGGATCATTTTATGCACAGGATATAAGTTCTCCTGGTGAAATAGCCCTTGAAACCACCATTGAGAAAATTGGTGACTATGCACAATTTGCCCCTGCTGCTGCATCCTTAATTGCCGTTATTATACACAATGATGAGGCGGGAACCTGGCAATATGCCAAAGCATCTGCCGCCAACCTTGCATTGACCTGGACCTTAAAATATGCGATTAATAAGCCCAGGCCCGAGGGCCGTCTCGACGGATATGCCTTTCCATCCGGCCATACTTCCCATGCCTTTCAGGGAGCCGCTTTCCTTCTAAGGCGATATGGATGGGCCTATGGAATTCCAGCCTATGCCGTGGCAGGATTTGTAGCCTTCAGCAGACTGGAAGGGTTGAATGACAGGCATGATGGCTGGGACGTTTTGGGGGGAATTATTGTGGGAGTAGGAAGTACCTACCTCTTTACAACGCCTTACCAGAAAGACCATTTCCAATTGTCCTTTAAGGGCGGTGACGGGGATTACTTACTCGGAATTGTATATAAGTTTTAATTTTTATAAACCATGGAGCGCACAAAGATCGTTTATTACCTGGTAGGGTTATTCACGATAATGTGCGTCCGGGGACAGGAAAAACAGCATCCCCCGTCTGAACTCCAATTTTTTGAGATTACGCCCAACCTTGAATATGGCTATTCCAGGCCTTCATTCCTGGATATGCTTAAGCATATCCCCGGCGATATCACTGAATTTGGCAAATTCGCTTTTCAAAAGGAACATTTGATCTGGACAGGAGCCAGCCTTGGTGCAACGATCTTATTATTACCCCTTGATCAGCAATTGATGGATGAATCCATCAGACTCGGAAGCGGGATTAATTTCAATACAGGTCATTCCTACGGCAATATTGGTCCTTTCAGAGTGATCCCCAATGACATGAATTCGGCCGTATATTTTATTGGGAATGGTGGCACAACGATGCTTTTAAGCGGATTTTTTTATGCTTTTGGTACCCTGGGGAACGACTACAGGGCCCTCAACACCTCCAGTGAGCTTGTCGAAGTGCTGCTTGCCACTGGTGTTATCACCCAGACCATAAAGCGCATTAGCGGGAGGCAAAGCCCCGGACCGGCCATTTCGAGCGGACATCCGGGGGGACATTGGACGCCGTTTCCAAGCATCAAGGCATACCAAACGCAAACATCGAACTATGATGCCATGCCTTCAGGTCATCTCGCCACATTTATGGCCACGATTACCGTCATTGCTGCCAATTATCCCGAGATCAAATGGATAAAACCTGTCGGCTACACGCTTATGGGAATCATGGCCTTCGAAATGATGAGCAGCAAGGTACATTGGGCCTCGGATTATCCCCTGGCACTTTTTATCGGGTACGTTATTGGCAGGAATGCGGCTAAAAGACGGATTAAAATAAAGGAAACCAGGCGATATGGGGAAAATTGTATACCGGGCAGACTCAAAACAGATTTTCAACTGGGCCGGTTTTCCGGGTATCAGACGTTGGGAGTCGTATTTACTTTTTAAGTCCTTCCATACGTCATTCCCATATGCGCATTCCTCCTTTGCTCTCCTTCCGCTGTCGGCCCTTTAACACAAATAGGGCCCCGGTCTGAAAGGAGTCCTGTGGATACTTGCAAATAATGGGCTATATTTATAAAAACCCTATATAATAGGCTTCCGACTCTGGTACTTAAAACATACATCAATGAAAAATCCACGATCCATAAAACGGTTCCTGCTATTACTTACCAGCCTTTGTTTGGGTCTGAATGCTCAAAAAAAACCTGTCATACAGGATGTGACCGGATCTCAAACACTGATCCCGGATCAGATATGGCTGTCCCATGAGCATATTTTAGTCGATTTTATTGGGGCAGACAGTATTCAACCCAATACGTGGAACCATGATTCCATACGTACAGAGGTTACACCCTATCTCGAGGAGCTTAAGGCTTTCAAGGTAACCTATTTTGTGGACGCCACACCGAATTACCTGGGAAGGGATGTAAGGCTGCTCAAAAAAATTGCCCGTAAGACCGGCTTGAGAATTATTACGAATACCGGGCTTTATGGCGCCCGGGATGACCTCTTTATCCCTGAAAAATTGCGGCTGGCCAGTGCTGAAGAACTGGCCGGTATGTGGATCGATGAATTTCAACAAGGCATTGAGGGAACTTCAGTAAAACCCGGATTTATAAAAATTGGCATTGACAATTCGGACACCTTAAGCGAACTGGATCAAAAGTTGGTGGAAGCGGCAGCACTGACGCATTTAAAGACCGGACTGACCATTGCTTCACATACCGGAAAGGCTGAAGGCCTCTGGCCTCAACTGGAGATCCTTAAGGCGATGGGAGTATCGCCGGGAGCCTTTATTTGGGTACATGCCCAGAATGAAAATACGGGTGAAAACTATCTCAAAGCGGCAAAAATGGGCTGCTGGATAAGCCTGGATGGCCTTGGTTGGGAATTGGAAAATCACCTCGACAAAATCCTGTTTGCGAAAAACCATGGAATTTTAGACCGGATATTAATTTCGCACGATGCCGGTTGGTATGATCCCCAAAAGGAAACCCAGGAAATAAAACCATATACCCCCATATTCCAAAAACTTTATCCGGCGCTTTTGTCCAGGGGATTCACAGATGATGAATTTCACCAGTTGGTTTCAGTCAATCCTTCAAAAGCCTTTGCGCTGGAGCTCAGAAACATTCCCCTGAATAAAAAGGATAAAAAATAAAGGATATGAAGAAACCCTGTTTCATTTGATCAACCTGTCGGGTATTCAGGTTTTCTGATTAACTTTAATGCAATCCCGGTGCTCCGGCGTCATCGTTTAAAACAAAAGTGGTATGAATAAATGGGCAGGCCTTTTCCTGATGTTCTCCCAGGCACTTTACTGCCAGCCTGCTTTAAGTGCCCGTTCACAAACATGTCAATTTATTCAGGGTTTGGAGCCCACGGAGCGGGTTTGGTGCGGCAGCATTTCCGTTCCGGAAGATCACGGCGTACCTGAGGGAAAAAAAATACTGCTTTCCTTTGCAGTTCTCCCGGCCAGGGATACAACAGCAAAGGCCCACCCCATGATTTTTCTTTCCGGGGGTCCGGGAGGTGCTTCCCTTAGCCCCGATAACATCAGCAACTGGTTAAATAGCCCTGTACGGGAAGACAGGGCGATCATACTTCTGGATCAAAGGGGGATAGGCTATTCTTCGGGTCTGCCCAATATGCATGAGGAGCTCTACAACATCTTCGCTAAAAATGCGGATATGGCAGAGGAACATGCAATGATGAAGGCCATGATCAACAGTTATGCAGTAAAGTGCAAGGCACAGAACATCCACCTGGAACATTACAATACCTTGCAAAATGCCCGGGATATAGGGCGGCTGATGGAACATTTGCCTTTTGATAAATACAACCTGTTTGGGGTCTCGTACGGAACACGCCTTGCGCGTGTGATCCAGGACCTCTATCCAGCAAGCATCAATGCGGTCATATTGAACTCCCCGAATCCCATGCAGGGAGATTTCCTCGTGGATCGCCTGAAAAGTTATTCCCTTGCCCTGCATCGGGTCCTGGAATACTGTAAGGGGGACGCCCAGTGTTCCGCGGCCAACCCCGGGTTAAAGGAGGACTATCTGATGGCGATTGAATCCCTGGGGAAACAGCCCCTTGAGCTCAGCATCCGGGGCAGACCTTTTTATCTCAACGCCCAGGAGGGCATCTTTTTTATCAGAAGATTGTTGTACAGAACCAATTCGCGGACCATGATCCCACTGCTGATCAGGGAATATCTGCACGGTGGCGGCCCGATCATAGAAGAACTTATCCGGGACGAATTTGAACCTGATTATAATTTTGCCATGTGGCTGGCTGTTGAACGGTACGAAATGTTTGATCCGGGAAACACGGAGCACGTAATCGGTGAAGTATACAAAACACTCCCACTTCTTCCTGCAGAATTGGGGCTGTTCACCAGCCTTTACAGAGCCATGGAAAATCTACACGCGGAACAACTGTCACCACGGGAAAAGACCTTCAGACCGTCGGCAGTGCCAACCCTCATAACTGTAAACCGGTTTGATCCGGTAACCCCACCGGAAAACGGACAAATTTTGATGGAACAACTTTCAAACGGGCATTTATTTATCCTGGACGAAGGAGGCCACGGGGGCGGAGATCTTGAATGCAGGATCCGTGTCATGGTCGCTTTTATGGATGATCCCGGGAGTTCCCTGGACTCCTCCTGCCTGAACGTATATAAGGAATAGTTGAATGGCCTCCCTCAAAGGGGTACGGTAATACATATCTTTATGGTGGCATGTCTGTCCGGGTTTTGGAAAAGAATGAAACCACAAACAGGCAGGAAGCTACGAGGGCAGCACAATAACAGATGCTCAGTGAAGTTTGGGCTGGATAGGGTCAATAAGTACTTTTTTATCGGGGTCCCCAAGGGATCATGGCTAAAAACGCTAAAAATACCTATATTGAAGACTTTTAATTCCAAGCTGGTTTTCAATGGGAACAGGGACCATAAAATTCACATTTCAAAAGATGAACAAAATTATACTTTTACTGAGCGTTTTTACATTTTCTCACTACCCCGGACAATCCCAGGGAGTGGCATCCACCCCGGAATATGTGAGGGAACTGACAGCCGATTGGCATGGGGAACGCTTTGAAGATGGAAGGCCTAAAGTGTCCGATGCCCTTTTAAAAAGGATGAAAAAGATCCAGATCGAAGAAGCCTGGGGGTATTTGAGGAGCCGCGGCTATCACAACCAATATGAAGGCAATTGGGAAATTTTACATCCTGACAGTGTAATGACAGGCCGTGTCATTACCGCTCAGTATATGCCCCTGCGTCCGGATTATAAACAACTGGTCAAGGTGAAAGGGGCATTGGAAAATCGCGATACCGTTGGGGGGAGCAATTCCTGGCCTATTGAAATTTTGGTTCCCGGCGACGTCTATGTCGCGGATGGGTATGGCAGGGTGATCGATGGTACCCTGATTGGGTCCAACCTGGGAAACGCCATTTACACCAACTCCCGCAATGGGGTTATTTTTGATGCAGGGGTACGCGATGTGGCCGGCTTGCTGGATATTAAAGGTTTTAATGGTTGGTACCGGGGTTCCGATCCATCTTTTCTCACAGAGGAAATGCTGACAAGTATCAATACTCCGGTTCGTATTGGCAGGGCCATAGTGTTACCGGGAGATGTGGTTCTTGCCAATCTCCACGGTACCATTTTTATACCGGCACACCTCGTTGCCGAATTGGTACTTTCTTCGGAAGTTGTCGGTCTTCGCGATCAGTTCGGTTTTCAGCGATTGCGGGAGAAGAAGTATACGCCGGGACAGATTGATACGAAATGGACCGCCGAAATAAATGCGGATTTCAGGAACTGGATTGAAGCCTATCCCGACGGTAAACTGCCGATGAGCAGGAAAGAACTGGAAGATTATTTAAATGCCAAAAAAGATTGATGGCAAAAGCAGTACTCAATACCTTGCCCAGACTATGAAGCGCATGACTACCTGGAAGAAATATGGCAAAAGTGTCCTGATATTGGCGGCCGTTCTCTTTGTATTTTCCTTATATCCACAGGATACTACACCTGATAAGGAAAGGATAGCAAAGGCCGTTGCATCTTTGTACAAAGCCATGGTCGACAGGGATGAAGCCACCCTGACGGATCTTACGGCCGAATCTCTCACCTATGGGCATTCAAGTGGTACCATAGAAAACAAACCGCAATACATTGAGGCAGTCGTTCATGGTGATTTTGATTTTATAACCATTGTACCCGCTGATCAGACCATATCCATTTCGGGAAATACGGCCATGGTCCGACATATTTTCATCACCGATGCCCTTAACGCCGGAAATCCTGTGGAAATCAGGATAGGATGTCTGATGGTCTTTCAGAAACAAAAGGGCCAATGGAAACTTCTGGCAAGGCAGGCCTATAAATTATAGCCTGATCTGAAAGGTCGCATCACCAAAGAATTCGTTAACAGCAACTAATCAAACCAAATATCCATTGAAAAAAGTCAATCTTTACTCCATATCCCTCGGGATCGCCGCCCTTCTTTTCCTGGTCATTGTCGCTATGATTTTTATGGGTGATATTGCGCACGCCGGACTCATAATTCTCGGTTTTTTTGCCACACTCGCCCTGGGGTTTAATGGCTATAAAACGTTCAAGGGATTGGTTTTTACCACGATGATATTTGCCGGGGTATCCCTGGCGCTTTACTACCCCCATTTATTTACCCAAGTGGCAGGATTTAAGCTCACCATCCTTATCATTCCGCTCATTCAGGTCATCATGTTCGGAATGGGGACAACGATGAGTGTACAGGATTTTGCAGCGGTTTTCAGGACGCCGAAAGGGGTTATGATCGGGGTTTCGGCTCAATTGATGATCATGCCCGTCATTGGTTTTGCGTTGGCAAAATTCAGCGATTTCCCGCCTGAAATTGCCGCGGGTATCGTACTTATAGGTTGTTCACCCAGCGGTGTTGCCTCCAATGTCATGGCATACCTGGCAAAGGCGAATGTGGCACTGTCGATCACCATTACCTCCATAGCCACTTTACTTGCCCCTTTTATAACACCCCTGCTGATGAAACTGCTGGCAGGTGAGTTTATTGAAATTGATGTACTCAGCATGATGTGGAGCATTGTAAAAATGATTATCCTGCCCATCGGCGCAGGGTTACTGTTTAACAAATTAAGGGGTGACGGTGCCAAATGGCTGGACCGGGCCATGCCTATGATCTCCATGCTGGCAATTGGGGTGATTATCACCATCATAACGGCTGCCGGAAGGGACAGCCTTCTGGAGATCGGCGGGCTATTGATGCTACTGGTCCTTATTCATAACCTGTTTGGCTATTCCCTCGGGTATTGGTATGCACGCCTTTTCCGGATGTCGGAACAGGATGCGCGTACAATTGCCCTGGAGGTGGGCATGCAAAATGGCGGACTGGCATCCGGTATCGCCAACTCCCTTGGCAAGATCGCTACGATGGGCCTTGCACCGGCGGTATTTGGGCCGCTAATGAATATTACAGGATCTATTTTAGCGTCTTACTGGCACGGTAAGCCTACCGAAGAATATGCAGATCCTGTTCCGGAGAAAGTCTAGTCGACGTTCCCGGGATAATCGCAGACTACATTTAGTTAAAACATTGGGTACTATGAAAAATTCAAGAAGGGACTTTCTAAGCATGGCTACGGCAACCACGGCCATAACGGCTTTACCATTTGTAACCTATGGCAAGGGATATACGGAGGCCATTGCCCGTGCCCCAAAAATGTCGGCCCCAAAAGATTTGAAAATTACGGACATCAAATGCGGATACATTCGCGGAGGACACAGCCTGTTTGTGAAGATCTGTTCCAATCAGGATATTGTCGGGCATGGAGAAGGGGTGGATGCCACTCCCGGGACCTATCACCTGGTCAAAATATTTGGGGAGCGTTTGAAGGGACAGAATCCCCTAAATGTCCATCGCCTTTTTGAAGATTTAAGGAGACGAGGTTTTTTTGAGGGGGCACAGGCGGGGATGTACGTATCTGTATTGACCGCTGTAGAAACAGCCCTGTGGGATTTGGCAGGGAAGGCCCTTGGTCTGCCAGTATATCAGTTATTGGGAGGCAAGTTCAGGGAAAGGATAAGGGTGTATATGGATACGGCCCTGTACCAAAACAAATTACCTGCACCAAAGGACTTTGCCCAGTCGGCAAAAGAGGCCGTCGACATGGGTTTTACGGCCGTAAAATTTGATTTGGACCAGGCCAATGACCCCAATAAATACGATAAATACAATTGGACCGCCAGTCCTGCTGAGGTCCGGAGGATGTATGATCAGATGGCTGCCGCACGGGAAGCGGTGGGCCCCGATATCGATATATGTGCCGACATGCATGGGCGCTATGATGCGCCTTCCGGGGAGCGCGTGGCCAAGGCACTGGAGCCATTGAACATGATGTGGCTGGAGGAACCCATACCCGCAGAAAACGTGGAAGCATACAAAAAGATCACCGAATCTACCAGTACCCCTATTTGTGCCGGGGAAAATCATTATCTGGCCTATGGTTTCAGGCCCTTGTTGGAAAGGGGGGCCGTAGATGTGATCATGCCCGATCTTCAAAAAGCGGGAGGTCTGGGCGAAGGGCAGCGCATCGCCAACCTGGCCAATTTGTATTATGTACCTTTTGCTCCCCACATGGTTGCCTCATATCTGGGTGCTATGGCCTCGTGCCATGTTTGCGCTTCTGTGCCTAATTTTATGATCCTGGAATGGCAGATTTATTTCCATAATAACCCCATGTTCGGGGAGATCGTCACCTTTGAAGGCACCATGGTGGAAAATGGTTTTATCACACTATCCGAAAAACCGGGAATCGGTGTGGAGATTAATGAAGAAGGCATGCGGAAGTACGCTGCGCAAGGTGTTCCATTCTTTGAATAAATCATGTTATTTGCCCGGCTCCAATGGATCCAATCACCAGGTCCTGGTCTTGAGCAACTCCATTATCTGAGCCTTTGGTACCGGAAGTTCATCGATATGATCGTTGAGCCATTTTGAAAAATCCTTTTCAATTTCATCGGACCAACGGCTGTCAATTTGCCCGGGCGTATATTTTTGTTCCCTTAGCCGCAAGTGTCCGAACATATCACGGAGGCGAACGATTTCTGAAGTTTTAACTACTTTTTCCGCAAGATGAGGGGGAATAAAGATAACACCTCCGTCCCGGCCAAGTACGATATCACCCGGCATTACCGTGGCCATACCTATCCTCGTAGGTGTATTTATACCCACCAGGGTGGTGTTCAGGTCCCCATTGGGATTGTTGAGGTGATGAGACGGGTGATAGCTTCGGAAAAATGAGGTAAAGGAGCCTATTTCCTTTAACCCGTCTATATCGCGGATAGCGCCATCATAGACAATTCCGTTTCCGGTTTTCGCAAAAATAGAATTGCCAAGGTTATCCCCTATGGTAGGACCATCGATATGTGCCCCAAACTGGTCAACCACATACACGTCGCCTTTGATCAATAAATCGATCGTCCAGGCATTTTGAGATTTGATACGCCCATCCCGCTGATGGCCACGCTCATCAATTACTCGATGAATATCCGGCCGGCCAGGCATAAATACCGCAGTTACTGCCCTGCCTACCAATACACTATCGGGATTAATGGTTTGCCAGCCTTCCGCATATTGATATTTGTAATTTTCCCCCTTTAAAACGGCCCATGCCTCCTCGAGGGTTACCAGTTTCATTCGATCTAAAATAATGTCGGATACATAAGGACGGCCATCCTCCAGCCGCTGGCCCTTCCATTCAGGGGTCAGAAAAACGAGCTCATCCCTGGAAATCTGCTGCGAAAATGCAGCTATGGTCAGTCCCAGACAAAGTAGGGTCAATACGGGTTTACTTAATTTCATGGATGTCATTTTGCGTTATAACGTGTACCTGCCGTAATTTACAATACTGTAAGAGGAATCATTCAATGTACTAAATATTTGGAAGAATTTCGATTACGGGGTCCGAATTTAAAGGATGTACCCTCCATTCAATGCCTGGAAGGTGGAGGCCTTCCCGAACGTTTAAACGTACGGTGTGGCATTGCAGGGAAATATATGGCAGTGTACGCGGTATCCAACGAGCTTCTGCCTGCAGGCTGCCTGTGAGGTCATTGGTTTACAGGGGTAAAGACTGTTCAAGGTGATTACAAAAACTTTTGTCGTTCTATCATAAAGGTGTTAAGGACCTTTGAGAACCTTTCCCGGATGTCCACGCCCACATATTTTATCTTATACTGAGCGCACTTCAATTTTAAAGTTTCCAGGTATTGGGTAAGCCCTGCCTCATAGGCCTCCTTTATGGAATCCGAATACAGGTCGATATGTTCGCCTGTCTCCACATCAATATATCGCTTTGGCGTATTCTCAAAATTAAAATGAAGTTCCGTATCCTGGTCCAGAAGGTGAAAGAGCACCACATCGTGTTTATTGTATTTCAGATGCCGCAGCGCATCGAAAAGTTTTTCATCGTCCGTGGCCGTCTGGAACATATCCGTAAACAGGAATATAAGACTGCGGCGTTTAATTTTTTCGGCGATCAGATGCAAATACGCATAAGTTTCAGTATTCCTGCCTGGTTGGGTTTCCAGGCTGATCTCACTTAATTTGGCAAGCAACATTTGGTGGTGCCGTTCACTCCCTTTTTCGGGCGCATAATAGCTGTAGTCATCTGAATAAACACTGAGGCCAACAGCGTCCCGCTGTTTCTTCAGTAAATTCATAAGCGCCGCTATGGCCAGTACTCCAAACCCGATTTTGTTGAGGTTGTCAATAGACAGCCTTCCAATCTCAGGATAATACATAGAGGCCGAATTATCAAGGATCATATGACACCTCAGGTTGGTCTCCTCCTCATACCTTTTTGTGTACAGCTTGTCGGTTTTGGCGAATAGTTTCCAGTCGATATGCTTTGTGCTTTCCCCGGTATTGTAAATTTTGTGTTCCGCAAATTCGGCTGAAAAACCGTGAAAGGGGCTCTTATGAATACCACTGATAAAACCCTCTACCACCTGATTGGCCAAAAGTTCCAGATTTTGAAAGAGGGATGCCTTATGTAGCTCTGACTGCAGGTTCATGATACAAAGATACGGAAGATAGACAGATCCCCGGGCGCAGAATTCCGGGATAAATTCGTTCGCATCCATGGGAGCAGACAGAGAATCCACAATGATAGAGCGCGTTAAAACTTTGGTATACGGCAAAAAAAAAATCCTGTCTTGACAGGATTTTTTTGATTATAATGTTACCGTTAGGTGACTTACATGTTTACAATACGGCATCAATGGCATCTGTATAGACTTTCTTGGGAGAAACCCCAACCTGCCTGGTTACAATTTCACCATCTTTAAAAACCAGTACTGTGGGGATATTCCGAACCCCGTACTTTGCAGCAAATTCCTGATTGGCATCCACATCTACCTTACCGACTACTGCCTTGCCTTCATATTCGTTGCTGACTTCATCAATGATGGGCCCCACCATTCTGCACGGTCCGCACCAGGCTGCCCAAAAATCCACTACCACCGGTTTATCACTTTTCAGGACTACTTCATCAAAAGTAGCATCCGTTATTTCTACTGCCATTTTCCTAAAATTTTAATATTACGCAAAGTTAGTCAATTATTCTTCCTATTCATTACCCCAAATATATTCATTTTTCCTATGATGCCATTGGTAATATTTATGGGCAATACGAATAAAATAAGGTCCTCGCCGTCAATTTTAATCAGTTCAATTTGTAATGCACTTCATGGTCTTCCAATGTTGATAACAGTTCACTGGTGATCTGTACTTTCTGTTTTCTGCTTGATAATGTGACCTTGATTTCCTCTTCCATTTCGTACAGCGTAAAATGTAATGGGTGCTTGCCCTTATGTAAGGCGAGCGTTTTCTTTAATTCCAGGATATTTTTTTCCTTCAGGCCATCAATATTAAGTTTAATGGTGAGTTTTTTAGCAAAGGTTTCCATAACCTCCTGAAGCAGCATAAAACTGTTGTATTGTAATCTGGGATCTCCCTTTTTACCGGTATCCCGGTTTACCCATCCCTCTTTTACGAATGCCTTGATAAAAACAAAGGAATTGATCATCAAAAAGTGACGGAACCTTAAGTATTCCTCGCCAAAAATTCTGAATTCGAAGGAATCAGAATAATCCTCCATGGTAAACAAGGCCCAACCCTTGGCGTTTTTAGACACCCGGTGCTGAACATCCGTAATGACCCCGGCGACACAAAGCTCCCGATTCACATATTCCTCTAGTGCGGTAAAATCGGAGACCTGTGCATTGCTGAACGCACTGATCTCTTTATGGAAATCATCCAGGGGATGGCCCGAAATATAGATTCCCACGACTTCCTTTTCGCGCCGTAATTTTTCCATGGTACCCCATTCGTCACAGGGGGGTACAATGGGTTCCGGGATCTGCACTTCACTGGCATCACCAAAGAGGCTTACCTGGGAAGAATTTTCGCTTTCCTGATATTTTGCGCCGTACTTCAATACCTTTTCCAAAAATGTGATGCCATCGCCCTCATCGTGAAAGTACTGTCCCCTGTGGGTATCCCCAAAAGAATCAAACCCGCCGGCCAGGGCCAGGTTCTCAAAAGATTTTTTGTTGGCGGCCCTCAGATCTATGCGTTTCGCCAGATCGAAAACAGATTTGTACGGGCCGTCCTTCTTCCGATGTGTCACTATGGTTTCCACGGCTGCCCGGCCAACCCCTTTAATAGCACCCATGCCAAATCGTACTGCATTGTCTTTATTTACTGCAAATTTGTAATATGATTCATTGACATCGGGGCCCAGTACTTCCAGCCCCATTCGCTTGCATTCCTCCATGAAGAAGGTTACCTGCTTAATATCGTTCATATTGTTGGAAAGGACTGCCGCCATATATTCGGCGGGGTAGTGTGCCTTGAGATAAGCCGTCTGATAGGCAATATAGGCGTAGCATGTTGAATGACTTTTATTAAATGCATAGGATGCAAATGCTTCCCAGTCTTTCCATATCTTTTCAAGGATATCCCGCGGATGACCGTTTTGTTCACCCCCGTCAAGGAATTGTGGTTTCAGCTTTTGAAGCAAGGGTAAGATCTTCTTCCCCATGGCTTTACGAAGTACGTCGGCTTCGCCCTTTGAAAAGCCGGCCAGTTTTTGTGATAACAGCATCACCTGCTCCTGATACACGGTGATACCATAGGTTTCCCTGAGGTATTCCTCCATTACGGGGAGGTCATAACTAATTTCGGCAAAACCGTTTTTACGCTGAATAAAGGTTGGGATATATTCCATGGGTCCGGGCCGGTAGAGGGCATTCATGGCAATGAGATCATCAAAGACGGTAGGCTTCAATTCTTTAAGATGCTTTTGCATCCCCACGGACTCATATTGAAAAATACCTACTGTATCTCCTCTTTGAAACAATGCGTAGGTCGCTGCATCATCCAGTGGAAATTCATCGGGTTGCAACAAAATACCTTGCCGGGCCTTTACAATCTTCACCGTATCCTTTATTAAGGTCAGTGTCTTTAACCCCAGGAAATCCATCTTTAACAACCCCGCATTTTCCACAACCGAATTGTCGAATTGGGTCACATAGAGGTCCGAGTCCTTCGCCGTGGCAACCGGCACAAAATTAGTAATGTCATCCGGGGTGATAATGACCCCGCAGGCATGGATCCCGGTATTCCGAAGCGATCCTTCCAGTACCCTGGCCATGTTCACGGTCCGGGCTTCCAAATCATCCCCTTCGGAAATATTCAATAGCTGGTTCACCTTCTGCAGATCGTCTGCCCGGAACCTGTGCCTGAGCTCGGCTTCGGGAATGCTGAAGATCCTGCTTAGTTTTGACATGGCAGGAATGAGTTTTGCAATTCGGTCCGCGTCATTTAGGGGCAGGTCCAAAACCCTCGCCGTATCCCTAATGGCAGATTTTGCGGCCATGGTGCCATAGGTAATGATCTGGGCAACCTGGTTGGATCCGTATTTGCCAATGACGTACTCCATCACCTTGCCTCTGCCTTCATCGTCAAAATCAATATCAATATCGGGCATGGAAACCCGGTCCGGATTTAAGAAGCGCTCAAACAGCAAGTCGTATTTCAGGGGATCTATATTGGTAATGCCCAGGCAATAGGCCACTACAGAACCGGCTGCGGACCCCCGGCCCGGTCCAACCGACACTCCCATTTTTCTGGCCTCCCGTATAAAATCCTCAACGATCAAAAAATAGCCTGGATACCCCGAATTCTCAATGGTTTGCAATTCAAAATCGATCCGTTCCGTCAGTTCTTGGGTAATTTCCCCATAACGTTTTTTAGCCCCTTCATAGCTCAGATGCCTTAAATAGGCGTTCTCTCCGCGTTTACCCCCGGCTTCGGCATCCTCTTTAACCCTGAATCCGGAAGGAATTTCAAAGGCAGGTAAAAGTACATCCCGCGCGAGATCAAAGGGTTCAATCTTGGAAACGATCTCCTGAGTGTTCAAAATGGATTCCGGCAGGTCCTTGAACAAAGTCTTCATCTCGTCGGAAGTCTTAAAATAATACTCATGGTTTGGCAAGCCATATCGATACCCCCTGCCCCTTCCAATAGGCGTGGCGTGCTTCTCTCCGTCTTTAACACAAAGCAGGATATCATGTGCCTCCGCATCCTCCTTCGAACAATAGTAGGTATTATTGGTGGCCACCAACTTTAACCGGTGCTTTTTCGCAAGCGCTATAAGTCCCTGATTAGCCCTGTCCTCATCTTCCTGCCCGTGGCGCATAATTTCCACATACAGGTCATCTTTAAATTGCGACTTCCACCAAAGGAGTGCCTCCTCAGCCTGCCTTTCTCCCACATTCAGTATTTTGGAAGGGACTTCGCCATAGAGATTTCCGGTAAGCACTATGAGGTCTTCCCTGTAGCGTTCAACGATCTTTTTATCGATCCGAGGTACATAATAAAAACCATCGGTATAGGCGATCGAAGACATTTTTGCAAGATGGTGGTACCCGTTTTTGTTTTTGGCCAGGAACACCACCTGGTATCCATAATCCTTCAGGTTTTTATTCGTGTGATCCTCACAGACAAAGAACTCACAACCAATGATAGGCACTAACTCCTTTTGTAAGCGGTCCGTTCCTTTGTTTATGGCTTTGATGTTCTGTTCGGCCACCGTTTTGTTATGCAACTTAATTTCCCTAACAAAATGAAAGGCCCCCATCATGTTGGCATGATCCGTAATGGCCACGGCAGGCATCTCATTTTCCGCGGCACAGCGTACCAGGTCTTTTATTTTAATGGTGGATTGCAAGACCGAAAACTGGGAGTGGTTGTGCAGGTGAACAAATTCTTCGTCTTCGAGTGTTTTTAAATTCGCATTGATCTCTTCATGGGTAACTTCAATGCCATCGGGGCCGCCTGGTTGCCTGCTTATTTTTTTTGAAGCTTCCTTTAAATTGATATGCTCCAGACCGACCAGCGTGAATTCCTCAGGATTGGCTTTGGCGAATTTTTCGAAATAGTCGGGCTGTACGTCCAATTGCCCAATGCCATATTGCCTCCTGCGCACCAGTTCGAAGAAACAGCGTGCCGTGGCTTCAACATCGGCCGTGGCGTTGTGCGCCTCGGCAAATGGGAGATTGAACAGGTATTCATGGAGCTCGGTAAGTGTGGGCAATTTGAATTTACCCCCCCGACCTCCGGGAATCTGGCAAAGTAAGGCCGTTTCCTCAGTACACGTATCCAGCACAGGTAATTCCTGGATGGGATTTTTCAGCCGGAGCCGATGGTATTCCGCCCCGATGATATTTACATCAAAACCTACATTCTGGCCAACGATAAATTTTGTCTTCCCAAGCGCATCATTAAAGGAAGCCAGTACTTCTTCCAATGGTTTTCCCCGTTCTTCCGCCAATTCCGTGGAGATCCCGTGAATTTGTTCTGCATCGTAGGGGATATTAAAACCGTCCGGCTGTATCAGGTAGTCCTGATGCTCCAGTAAATTCCCCATACCGTCGTGGAGTTGCCAGGCAATTTGCACACATCGCGGCCAGTTGTCCGTATCGGTAACCGGGGCATCCCACCTTTTGGGTAATCCGGTAGTTTCAGTATCAAAAATTAAATACATAGGTAGTTCAGGGTTTCATCCACCGTTAATCCCCATATCTATCGGGACAATCGGAAAGGGTTCACAGACCAGAATCATCACCCGCGTAACGGTTTTGGCCCAATTGGTCTTGTGCTGAAAAAGGCACCGATAAAAATACGGAAAAGGGGTAGTTTGAAAAAAGGGAATTGTCAGTAGTTATCAACGTTTGTTTTTTAGATCGTCAAACTCTTGACCAATCTTAGTATCTTCAGTCCGGCAAAGACTGCGACATGAAAATTCTTATAAAAATAAAGGGGTTTGCCTTTCTTATAAGTTTATTATTCTGGGTCACCATGTGCATGAAGACAAATAGCCGGGAAGAAGGTAAACGAACGCCTAACTTCATCATTATTTTTGCGGATGATCTGGGATATGGAGATCTCGGTGTATACGGTCACCCTTCCATTAAAACACCCAACCTGGATCGCATGGCGCACGAAGGACAGAAATGGACCAACTTTTATGTAGCGGCCAGTGTTTGTACCCCGAGCAGGGCGGCTCTGTTGACCGGTAGACTCACCGTCCGCAGCGGTATGTCCAGTAATACATCAAGAGTGCTCTACCCGGACTCCAAAAACGGATTGCCGGCGAATGAGATCACCCTGGCAGAGCAATTGCAAGGAGTTGGTTATCGCACCGCATGTATCGGCAAATGGCATTTGGGACATAAGGAACAGTACCTGCCAACAAATAATGGATTTGATTATTATTTTGGGATCCCGTATTCCAACGATATGGACCTGGTTTCGGAAATCCCCTATATGGAATACTGGCAACAGCCAGATGAAGCTATTAAAACAGAACATTTTAATGTTCCCCTGCTGAGGAATAAGCAAATTATTGAAAGGCCTGCCGACCAGCATACGATTTCCAAAAGGTATTCAGAGGAAACGGTTGCCTTTATTAAAAGGAATAAAGAGCAACCCTTTTTTGTGTATTTAGCACATAATCTGCCTCATATCCCGTTGTTTGCCTCAGAAGAATTTACGGGAAGGAGTCAACGTGGGTTGTATGGGGATGTCGTGGAGGAAATTGATCAGGGGGTAGGCTTTATCCTGGAGGCGCTGGAAGAGACTGGACTTGCAGACAACACCATTGTCGTCTTTACTTCGGATAATGGTCCCTGGTTAACCTTCAAAAACAATGGGGGTAGCGCCGGACTTCTCAGAGCAGGAAAGGGAACCACCTGGGAGGGCGGTGTCCGGGTGCCGGGAATATTCTGGGCCCCCGGAATGGTACAACCTGGGGTGATAGCCGATTTGGGTTCCGCTATGGATCTCTTTACTACATTCAGCAAAATGGCAGGGGCCAAAATCCCTGATGACCGGATCATTGATGGAATGGACCTGAGCAAAACCCTGTTGGAACGTAAACCAGGTCCCCGTAAAAGCATCCTTTTCTACAGGGGGACCGATCTTTTTGCTGCCCGGCTGGGGGATTTCAAAGCACATTTTATTACCGAGGGTTCTTATGGTGAATTTGGAAAAAGGGAAGTGCATGATCCGCCGATCCTGTACAACGTAAACCATGACCCAGGCGAGAATTTTGATATATCGGACCAGCATCCCGGGGTGATCCAACAAATTAACGAATTGGTGGCCGCCCATAAATCCAATTTGGTTATGGGGAAGGATCAACTGGCTGAAAGAGAATAAAGGTTTTATTTCAAAGTATTGTGCATTTAAAGAAATGAAGTATATTTGCACCCCGTTTTAGGGAATAACAGAATTAATAATTAGGGTCGGGCACCCTGCAAAATTAATGTGATATGCCAGTTAGAATCAGATTACAAAGACACGGAAAAAAAGGAAAACCATTTTATTGGATCGTAGCTGCTGACGTACGATCAAAAAGAGATGGAAAATTCCTTGAAAAATTAGGGATCTACAACCCCAATACAAATCCTGCAACCATAGAAGTCAATGTGGACCATTCTGTTCAGTGGTTACAGAACGGGGCGCAACCTTCCGAAACGGCCAGGCGGATTTTATCCTATAAGGGCGTTTTGTTAAAGCATCACCTGCTGGGCGGGGTACAGAAAGGTGCACTCACCGAAGAACAGGCAGATGAAAAGTTCAATGCCTGGTTGGCAGATAAGGAAAAAACAATTGCCAGGAAGGAAGAAGGATTAGACAAGGCGAAGGCAGAAGCGAAAGCCAAGGCACTGCAGGCCGAAAAAGAGGTCAGCGAGAAACGTGCTTTAGCTGCCGTTGAAGCAGAAACTGAGGTGGCCGGGGAGGCCGCAGAAGGAACAGAAGCCGGAGGAACTATAGAGGCGGCATCAGGAAGCGAACCGGAAACCGTAGCCGTGGCTGAGGAGGTAGCCCCAGTGGAAGAAACCCCTGCAGCTGCTAAATCAGAGGAGGCAAAGGCGAACGCAGCGGAAGATGGCGAAGCTGATGAGGCGGCAGATAAAGCGGAAGCCGTAGCGGAGATTGAAGAGGTTGCCGTTGCAGAAGATGCACCGGAAACGGTTAAAGAGGAAAAGGCAGCGCCTGCTAAGGAAGCTGCTCCCGCTGAAGAGGCGGCAGCATCAGCAGAGGAGGCAGTTGAAGAGACCACCGCGGAACCGGACGTTGAAGACAAAGCTGCGGACGAAGAAGAGGAATAAGACCCCATACGGGATGCAAAAGGAAGAATGTTTCTACCTGGGCAGGATCGTATCAAAATATAGTTTCAGGGGAGAGGTATTGGTAAAACTGGATACCGATGATCCCGAAATTTACGACAATATGGAATCAGTCCTTGTTTCATTGGGAAACAACCTGGTTCCATTTTTTATTGGTAAATGCCGGTTGCACAAATCGAATCTGCTCCGTATTCAATTTGAGGAAATCAATGACGAAAAAGGCGCGGACAGGATCCTCGGTTCCGAATTATATCTTCCATTAGAACACCTTCCTGAATTGAGCGGAAGCCAATTCTATTATCATGAAGTCATCGGTTTTGCCCTGCAGGACAGGTATCATGGCCATATTGGCATTATTACCGCAGTAAACGATTCGGCCTCGCAGGCCCTTTTTGAAGCCGAAAAAGATGGCAAACACCTGTTGATCCCAATAAATGACGATATAATTACAAAAGTTGACCGGGAAGAAAAAGTCATCTATGTTACCACGCCCGAAGGGTTGGTTGACCTTTATATGAAATGATAAGCAATGATCAAATTCCAAATTCCCATGATCCCAAGCAGGTAGTATTAGACAGCGGATATCAACCTGAACCTTTACACCGGAACCTCAGAACCCACGGCTTCCGGACTTCTTTAAAAGACCGGACCAGGTTATTGGGCCATAGCATTCATCAAACCGTACACGGTCAGCCTTCTCATGGTCCAGGGAATTTCTTCTCCTTCATTGACGTCATTCCGGAGTGTAATTTTCAGGAATTTGGCTTCAACCGGGTCAAAAGAAATTATAACATCAGCGGCAGAGCCACTACCTTCCGCCAGGGTATTCCATTGCACACCGTCCAAAGATGCATCAAGCCGATAAGACCGGGGATAGGTTTGCAGGGGGGGTGGTGCATCCGGTGACCAACCCCTCCACCTGGGCGGGGAATTGAAGTGCAATTCGGATATCCGTGTCGTTTCGGGAAGTTCAACC
>DATGCB010000201.1:0-2462 GCA_035312365.1 Eudoraea sp.
ACCTGAACACAGGCATGAATCGCACCGGAATTCTTCCCGGGAAGGAGGCCGTGCAATTGTACAGCATCATTCACGCGGATCCTTTCCTGATTGCCAGGGGGCTTCATGCCTACGACGGCCATATACGGAATGTGAACATTGACGAACGAACCAGGGCGTGTAATGCTGCCTTTGAACCGGTCCTTCAACTGAAAACTGCCCTGGAAGGGCAGGGTATCGCCGTGGATAGCGTTATTGCCGGCGGATCACCCACCTTTCCTGTTCATTGCCGGAGAAAAGGGGTAGAAGCCAGTCCCGGAACCACCCTTTTGTGGGATGAGGGTTACGCTACCTCCTTCGGGGATATGCCTTTTGTCCCTGCCGCAATACTGATCACCAGAATCATCAGCAAACCTAAATCGGACCTGGTTTGCCTTGACCTGGGACACAAGGCGATCGCCCCGGAAATGGAATTTCCAAGGGCCAGGATCCTTGGAATGGAAGACTGCAATCAAATTGGCCAGAGCGAAGAACATCTGGTACTAAAATGCCCTTCCAACAGTGATTTTGCCGTTGGCGAACTTTTTTATGCCATACCCATGCACATCTGCCCGACGGTTGCCAAATATGCGGAGCTCTTAACGGTTGAGGATAATTTAATAACGGGCGCGTGGCGGGTGGCCGCCAGGGACCACAGCTAGCCCGATAGCTCTCTGATTCCGTCATCCTCCGGTAAAAAGTTTAAACTGGGGCTTCACCTTCGCGTGATTCAGGGCACAGGCATCAGACTTTGAACCTTGTGATTGACCTCTTTATGAGCCTTAACCACAGGGTGCAATCCATCGAATTTAACAGCATATTTTGTCCCTGTGGCAAGGTAATTGCTACCTTTACATTGATATAAAGCCTGCTATGAAACTGTATGTGATTTTCATCGGTATTTTCCTGCTGTGCTATACGGGTGCCGCACAGTCCGATATCCCCAAGACAAAGCCATTAAAAATTGAAGCGGAAAATAACCTCGACATCAAAAGCAATCCGAATAAGGGAACCGCACTTAACATGCCTTCCATCCTTGATATTAAACCGAATAAAAACCTAAAGGATTCCCTGACGGCCAGAAATATCAAAATGCTTCCCGATTCGGAATTGAAACAGGCGGGCTACCAAATGAAAATAGATCCTAAAGTTGGTGAAAAGGAGCAAGGCAACTCTAAGAAATACTTCGGGGATATGTACCTGGGAGATGTGAAAACAGGTTCCAAATTTGTAGGTATCGTCTGCAGGGACCACGAATATGTAGACGGAGACCGGGTTAAGATCTATGCGAATGGCAACGTGGTTGAACCCAATATCCTGCTGACAGGTAGTTTTAAAGGCATTAACCTGAATCTGGAAAAAGGGTTTAACCGGCTCGATTTTGAAGCATTAAATCAGGGTTCTTCAGGGCCCAATACTGCGCAGGTGGATGTTTATGATGACAAAGGTCAATTGATCTATTCCAACAAATGGCTGCTTTCCACGGGGTCCAGGGCTTCATTGATTGTAGTGCAGGAATAGCAAGACCTGACACCTTCCATCCATAGTAGGCTATTCTCCATGCAACCAGGCCTTCTTCCCCAGTAATTCTTCTTCCGTTTCCACGTGATCCTCATCGGGCACACAACAATCTACAGGGCAAACAGAGGCACATTGAGGTTCATCGTGAAAGCCTTTGCATTCTGTACATTTATCGGTTACAATATAATAGAACTCATCTGAAACAGGGTCGTTATCGGCTTCTGCATCTACTTCACCCCCCTTGGGCAATGTTACCATACCGCTTAAAGCTGTTTCATCTGCATAACGCCATGTTTCATCAGGTTCGTAAATTGCATTATTCGGGCATTCTGAAACGCAGGCATCACAATTAATACATTCATCCGTTATGATTATAGCCATATCTATCTGTTTTTGCGAGAATTACTTGTAAATTTAGGATTCCTCTAACCTTTATCTGTTATAAAAGTCATAATTTCCTTATAAAAGGCGAAATAATTGACGCCTATACCTTTCATCTGATCAATTTTAGATAAATTTAAGTAAAAATCATTAAACAACCACATAGGATGATTACAGCGAAAACAGCCCGGAAACAGGAAAAACTTGAGGCGGTAATTATAAGGTTTGTTGGGGATTCCGGGGACGGGATGCAGTTGACGGGAACTCAATTTTCCGACACATCAGCAATGTTGGGTAATGATATTGCCACTTTTCCCAACTTTCCGGCAGAAATCAGGGCCCCCCAGGGAAGTCTCTACGGAGTTTCGGGATTTCAGGTACATATCGGCAGTATTGAGATAAGTACTCCGGGGGATAGTGTAGATCTTCTGGTAGCCATGAATCCCGCAGGTTTAAAAACCAACCTGCACGCTGTAAAACCGGGACATACCATCATTGTTGATACAGATGCTTTTACAAAAAAGAACATAGAAAAGGCTAAA
>DATGCB010000202.1:0-4252 GCA_035312365.1 Eudoraea sp.
TGTTTTGTCCAAACAGTATATATTCGATCTAATGAAAACCAATACGCTTGACAACTCCCCAGGTACTGTTTTTAACTATTCAAACAACGGCTATATACTCTTGGGCATAGTAATCGATAATATTGCCGGGAGCTATAGGGGTTTTCTAGAAGAGCGCATATTCAAACCAGTGGGAATGAACAATACATACTTAAAGGATGGCGAGACCATCCATTACAATGTGTCCGGTGAATACACCTTACGAAATGGGGAATTAATAAAGAATGAGGAACGGTATATCACGGAAATAGGTTCTGCCGGACATGTGTTTTCTACTTTGCTGGACCTGCAAAAATGGGATGCGGTACTGAACACGGAAAAAATCCTTACTAACAAAAGCAAACAACTCTTATGGCAAAAACATGTGGCGACTAAGATTCTTGATGGCTATGGTTACGGCTGGGGCATTTTAAAAGATAAACCAAAAAAGATAATCTGGCACAATGGTAGTACAGGTACGGAATTTTTAAAGGCGGTGGACGATAAGATGAGTATTGTTATTTTGACTAATTTGGGAGAAGGGAGATACGATCGCATATTGATACACGGTCTGACCGAAGGCGTGGCAAAGATATTGGGTTTGTATTAAAGGTAAAATAAAGATGTTCATCCGGTCAATTGTATCGATTTTCGTGCTTTTCTGGAGCCAGGGGCTTTATTCACAGGCGTGGCCCCTACACCATGAATACCCAAAGGAACTGCCTGGCCGGGTACGATATGCCCAGTTCCCGGATTCGCTTCTTAGCTTTTTTAAAGCAAATGGGGGAGAATGGCTGGAACAGTTAAGGGCCCAACCCGAGTCTTTTCAACCCGTCCCCGAGAATATACATTTAGAAGTAGGCGATGTATATTGGTTAAAAGGTTCCTTTATCAACAACGACACGAGGGGAAGGCCTTTTCTGGTGGAAGTCGACGGTTTCCGGGAAATGCAACATATTAATGAGGTAATGGAAAAACTCTGGTCGGAGGTGGAGGTTTATCTTTTTGCCGGAGATAGTTTAGTAAAGCAGATCTCCACGGGCGACGATGTTCCGCCTGCCGACCGACTGATCCGGGATGCCCGTAACTTGTTCTGGATCACACCAGACAACCAGGGAACTATTAGTTTTTTAATCCGATTGGAAAGCAAGGTGAAACTCAGACGACCTGGCTTCGGGATGCGGCTTTATGATCAAAATAGCCTGTACGATTTTGCTGGCTTTACCTTTACGGATTTTGATGACAAACCGGATACCTATCGTTCCCTATGGCCGGTCAAAAAAGTGCTTTCGGTTTGGAATAGCCTGGAGTATGTCATTGATACCCAGCAGACCCATACGTTTGCCCGTCTTCAAGGATCCTGGGACCGGCATGCCCGGTATTTTCAGCCGGAATTAGCCAAAATGACGGCCAGGAACGTGCTCTGGTGCCGGCTCAAGGTGGTGAATGATAGCGATTCTACACAGCTATACTGGGTTGACACCGCCTCGAATTCTCCAATAATTGAAGCTTATATCCCGAAGGGAAATGGAGCGTACCGGAAGGTATTATCGGGTAAGAAGATCCCGATGGAAGACAAACAGATACCCCATGCTTTGAACCTGATCAGCTTTGAACTATCCGCACGGGACAGCGGGTACGTTTACCTCAAATACCACCCCTTATCAAAGTTTAAAAAACATCTGGCCAATGCCTACGTCATTCCACTATTCTTTTTAGACCGAAAGGAGTTATTGATTAAAAGCTGGAGATTGGGACTGTGGAAAGCTTTTATATTGGGGGTATTTATCTTTCAGCTCATCTATTTTACGCTGCGTGCCGTTTTGGAACGCGATCGTTTGGGAGGGTATTACCTTCTCGTTATCCTCGGGTTTGTATTTTTCTTTATCGCTAATGAAAATCGGGTCAATACGTTTATTGCCTGGCAAATATTAGCCGAGTACACGAATTTGATAAGCTTTGGTTATGGTTTTATCGCGGTGGGGATGTTTCTGTTTTCTAATCGCTATCTACAATTAAGAACACAATTTCCTCGGTTCCTGAAGGTGCAAAAAGGAAACCTTATCCTGGCCATAAGCAGTTTATTGTTTTTTACAATACAAGCAAGCACAGGAGGTTATTTTGATCTAGCTCCATTTTATCAAATTCCCTTTGCTGCGTTATTTCTTTTTTTCATGGGAATCCTCCTGTTATTATATCTAATAATTGCGATATACGGGGTTATTAAAGGTCATGCACATGCCAAGAGTTACCTGCTCGCTTTCTTCCCATTTTGCTTTATCGGACTCATGAATTCCTTTCGATTTGTCATTGAGGGGGATATTCCTATCTGGCAAATCAATTTGCTGTACCTAAGTTTTATCACCACTTCGATCTTATTTGCCATCGTCGTGGCTAAAAGGAATAATACCGCCAAACTTAAGGAAATCATAGCTGACAACCTGATTGAACTGAACCGGGCCAAATCCCGTTTTTACGATAATATCACCCATGAATTCCGTACACCGTTGACCGTCATCCGGGGGTTGGCCGTTATGATCCGGGGGCACGAAGAGGAGAAAGCTCTGATCAAGAAGAACAGCCAGGAAGTACTGAACCTGGTCGAACGGTTGATCAGTTTCTCCAAAGCGCAGTCCGGTCTCCAACCCCTGAAAATTGTGGAGGATAACATCATTGTCTATCTTGAATATCTATTGGAAGCCTTGCAACCGTCAGCCTTCGAAAAGGGCATCGGTATTCGCTTTCACCATGATCCGGAAGAGATCATCCTTAGTTTCGACCGGGAAAAATTCCGCCTGATCTTTAATAACCTCCTGAGCAACGCCATTAAATTTACCCCGGAAGAAGAGACTATCCATGTAACGGCCGCTACGGAGGACCATCGGTTCGTGTTGGTCGTTCAGGATAATGGTATCGGCATGGCTCCGGAAGAACTCTCCAACATTTTCGACCGTTACTATCAAGTAAAGGATCCGCTAACAACACCCGAGCATATCGGTGGGATCGGCTTGGCCCTGATCAAGGAGGAGGTAGAACGGTTGGGGGGCAGCATTGGAGTGGAAAGCCAAAAAGGAAAAGGCACCACTTTTACGGTAAAACTGCCCTTATATCATACAGTAGACGAACAGGAAAAAACTAAAGGAGAAACTGCCGAAGCTTCAATTGTTTTTCCGGTGGGGGATGAACAAGTCGTCCTAATCGTGGAAGACCATCCAGATGTCCGTTTCTATCTCGATCGATTATTGTCGGACCAATACAAAATAGTGACCGCTTCTGATGGGCAAGAAGGTTTTAAGAAAGCCACCGCTCTTATTCCCGATATCATCATCAGTGATGTCATCATGCCCAACATGGATGGGTACCGTTTTGCGTCCAAACTAAAGGAAGACTTGCGCACAAGTCATATACCCATAATCCTGTTAACCGCAAAAGGAAAGCACGAAGATAAAATGGAAGGGCTATTAGGGGGTGCCGATGCGTATCTCATCAAGCCTTTTGAAGAAGACGAACTGCAACTCAGGATCAAAAAATTGATCGAGAATCGGGAGCAATTGAAAAAGGCCTATGCCAAAGGAGGCATCTCCGATAAAAAAGGAATGGATGTCGATCCTTTTCTGAAAAAGACGATGAGCGTTCTTGAGGAAAATTTTAAAGAAGATACATTTGGTGCCAGGGAGCTGGCCGAAGCGATGCATTTAAGCCGAATGCAGCTACACCGCAAATTGAAGGCCCTCACTGACCTTTCTGCCTGCCAGTTCATCAATGAATTTAGATTGAAAAAAGGGAAGCTCTTACTGTCAAGGAAGGAGCTTAACGTATCTCAGGTAGCCTATGAGTGTGGGTATAGCGATCCCGGCTATTTCAGCAAACTGTTCACAAAAGTATATGGGGACAGCCCTTTGCACTATCAAAATTCAATCCCTGCATCATAATTCCTACCCGTTTCATTATTTTGATGTTGCACGAGGCTGGTTGCCTAGGTGTATAGGACATTGTTACATTTTACCACGGATCTGTTACATATTTCCCAACCCTTCCCTGACATAACCAATACATTTATTCTCAAACCAGTACTGCTGCATTGCCCAGGCATAATTTGAGGACATAAAGAAACGATAGGCGCTTAAGCTTAATTAAAGGCTACCTGGTTGGTATAAGGCTTCGTTAGCTCAGGTGCTTCCCCAGCCTTTTGTTCATCTGAATACCCTAAAGGGGATCATTATAACAGTTTATA
>DATGCB010000203.1:0-12134 GCA_035312365.1 Eudoraea sp.
CCCGAACTTGCCCTGGGCAATGCGCCTGAAAATTTTAAATATCGCTATAATTGGAATGCTCCGATCATTAGTTCTCCCCATAACCGGAATACGATTTACCATGCGGGTAATGTGGTTCTCAGGACAACGGATGGTGGCGTCAGCTGGAGTATTGTGAGTCCTGATCTAACCAGGAACGAAAAGGGCAGGCAAGGGCCCGGAGGGGGACCTTATACCAATGAAGCGGCCGGAGGCGAAAACTACAATACAATTATGTACCTGGTAGAATCCCCCCACGAAAAAGGGGTGCTCTGGGCCGGGAGCGATGACGGGCTCATTCACCTTACCAGAGATGGCGGAGAAAACTGGGAAAATGTAACCCCACCGGACCTGCCCGAAGGAATTGTAAACAGCATCGAGGTTTCACCCCATGAGAAAGCAACTGCCTTTGCCGTGGTCATGCGCTATAAGTTTATGGATTTGAAACCTTACATTTTCAAGACCACGGATTACGGTAAAACCTGGAGCAAAATAGTACATGGGATCACAGATCCTCACACCTTTGTACGTGTAGTCAGGGAGGATCCCATACGCAAAGGCCTGTTGTACGCAGGCACTGAAACCGGATTGTATATCTCCTTTGATGGGGGGCTTTACTGGCAACCTTTTCAGCTCAACCTCCCGGTAGTCCCAATCAATGACCTCATCTTCCGTGATAACGATCTCATAGCGGCAACCGCAGGAAGGTCGTTCTGGATTTTGGACGACGTTGGTGCCCTTCAAAATAGTCCGGCCCCAAGGCAGCCTGTGGCCATTTTCAAACCTAAGGATACCTACCTTTTGTTCGGCGGAAGCAGTGATAAACCGGTACCGGGGCTTGGGCAAAACCCCAGGCAGGGAGTAACCTTTGATTACTACCTGGATAAAGAGGCAGACAGTCTGGATCTGGAACTTGAAGTAATGCACAACGGAAAACTGATCAGGACCATCACCAACAAAAAACCCGACGATTTTAAATCCTGGCCCGGGGGTCCGGCGAAACCCCCGCTATTACCCGCCAAAAGGGGATTTAACCGGTTTACCTGGGACTTTTGCAAAGAAACGCTTCCTGCAGTGAACGATGTTTTTGTCTATGGCAGTTATGCGGGTTCCCGTGTTGGACCCGGCACTTATGCCCTGCGAATGACCCTGGATGGTTTAACTTCGGAGACTGAAGTAACCATCCTTCCCAATCCGAAGGTGGAAGCCTCCCGGGATGATTATGAAGAACAACAAATGGCCCTGGACAAGATTGAAACCACGATCAGGGAAATGCATCTGGCCGTTCGTGAAATGCGATCTGCGAAGTCTCAACTGGAAAGCTATGCCAAACTATTGAAGGATCATGAGAACGCCGGAGAATTGTTGAATATTGGGGATTCGCTTGTCAGCCGTATCGAAACCTGGGAACAAAACCTCATTCAGCCAAAACAAAAGACATTTCAGGATGTCATCAATTACAACAACCAACTCAATGCAGAATTGATGCACCTGAAAGGGTACATGGATTCCGCCGACCCCAAGGTTACCGCGGGAGCCAAAGAGCGGCTGAATGATCTTTTAACTGAATGGGCAATCTTTAAAAAGGAAAGGGACCGCATCGTAGACACTGAGATGGCGGCTTATAATGAAATGTATGATGTCAAGGGATTCCCAGCCATTATTATACCAGAGGAGTGAAAGGGCCCACTTTAAGCGCACATTTAAGAGCTATCCTTGCCTTGCCGGTAATGGCACTGGTCGTTATTCCTGCCTTGATCTATTATGCAGGCCTGTCCGCGGCGTACCACCCACTAAGGTTCCTGGATGCTGATCTGCGCTACATTATTGCAGGCGTATTCACTATTCCGGGATCTATGTTGTTCATTGGATCTATTGATTTGTTCATCAGGATAGGGAAAGGGACCCTGGCTCCCTGGAACCCTACAAAAACCCTTGTCGTGAGAGGCTTATACAGGAATATGAGAAACCCTATGATTACTGGTGTGATCTGTATATTAACAGCCGAGGCTTTTATTTTCCCATCAATTTTAATACTCTTTTGGGGCGGTACTTTTTTTCTGCTGAATCACGTCTATTTTATCCTGAAGGAAGAACCCGGTCTTCTGAAACGTTTCGGTGAAGAATACCGGGAATACAAAGAGCATGTCCCCCGTTGGATCCCAAAACTAAAAGGATGGCGACCTGAGGATCAGTGAGAAAGTTAAGTTGCAGGATGAAAGCCGTGGATGTAATCATTCGACCCTGGCCGGCGAAAAGGAATATTTTTTAAAGAACCGTCTGCCAGGCTTTCGATATTTACTTTTGAGTTTGTCCTGAAATTGAATTTGGACGGTGGAGTTTGCACTTCTTATGAAACCCATTTGTAATCGGATAATTTGTACCTTGTCGACAGGTAACTGCTAAGCATGAAAACACTGTTATCCCTTTTAGTTTTATCGTCGTTCGGGGTATTCGCCCAAAATACGGTGCCCTTTAAGGAAACAAGTACCTCCCCCGAAGCGGCTCTTACAGAGGTGTCCTGGATTGCCGGCCATTGGAAGGGAGAGGCCTTCGGGGGTACCACAGAGGAGATTTGGAGTCCTCCGCTTGGTGATTCCATGATGTTTGTATTCAAACTGGTTGCGGATGGCAAGGTGCAGTTCTATGAAGTGGGCCACATTCAACAGGTGGAGGAAACCCTGCTTTTGCAGTTAAAACATTTTCACGGAACCCTGAAAGGTTGGGAAGAAAAGGACGAGACCGTAGATTTTAAACTGGTCAGAATCGAGGAAAATCGCGTTTACTTTGATGACTTTACCTTTGAAAGGATCAGCGAAGTTGAGATGAATCTCTATGTGATGATCGGCGCCAGAGACGGGAGTACCAGAGAAGTAAAATTCAATTATAAAAGGCTGTAATACGTTGGGGAAAAAGTGTCTTGAATGCGGAACGGAGATCAGGGGTCGGGTTGATAAAAAATACTGCTCGGACTATTGCCGTAATGCCTACAACAATAAACTCAACAAGGACAGCAAAAACCTCGTCAGGAATATCAATAACCGCCTTCGGAAAAATTACAGGATCTTGGATAGTTTTCCGCTGAAGGAAGGGAAGACAAGAACCAGCAAAACCCGTCTCATGGACAAAGGGTTTGATTTTGAATACATCACCAATTTATATACCACCAAAAAAGGAACCACCTACTACTTCGTCTATGATTTGGGGTATTTGCCGCTGGATAATGATTATTATATGATCGTAAAGAGAGAATAAGATGTCTTTGCCCAATTCCTTCAGCAACTGAAGGTACCGCTCCTTCAATCATCCCCTTAGATCCGTAAGTCGTTATTTCCAATTGTGCCCTGTAAGTTTAAGGGCGGCAATTACAATATCTTTTCGGCTGATCTGACCTACAAGTAAGCCATTGTTCATAACGGGTAACCTGCGCCTGTTGTGCTTGTCAAAAACGCCAGCCGCATCAAAAATACTCATGTCATGCGGAATGGTTTCTACATTTTTGGTCATGTACTTTTCAACGCTCTTGTCAAGTATGGGTTGATTAAAATAACGGCTCTCCGAGATCTGTTTCATACAATCTGCCTCAGAGATAATGCCTACCAAAAAACCATTGTCATCCAATACGGGACCCCCGGAAATACGATTTTTTGCAAAGGATTCCATAACCTCCAGAATAGATTGTTCCGGACTGAACGTAGTTAATTTCCTGGTCATATAGTCTTCTACAAGGATGGGCGCATCGTACTCCTTTTTTGAAGATGTCTTGGCCCTGCGGCCCATAAAACTCTTGATTCCCATATCCAGTTTAGTTTTTGGTTAATCTTAAATATAGTCTTTTTCGGGCAATTTTTTAAATAAAATCGTTTAAATGTCAATAGCTAAAAGAATTTTATACATTTATAGTTTTAGTGTCCATATGAAGCAATTTACCTCTGTAAGCACCCTGTTACTCGTCATTCTGGCGGTGTATTGGAGTTTTTATGCATTAATGCCGGTTTACAGGCCCGATGCAAATCTCGCGGAATCTTCCTTTTCAACGGACAGGGCTTTGAGGCATGTAGAACAGATGGCGGCAGCACCTCATGGGCTCGGTTTTCCGGCCCATGAAAAGGTGAAGCGTTATATTATGGCCCAGTTGGGGGCAATGGGCCTGGAAGTTACGTTACAGGAAGACTATTCCCTTGGTATCGGCGGGGGTGATCTTAGCCGGCCTTCGAACATTCTGGCGAGAATTAAGGGTTCGGGATCGGGAAAGGCATTATTGCTGCTCTCCCACTATGACAGTGACCCGCATGCTGCGATGGGTGCAAGTGATGCGGCCAGTGGTGTTGCAACGATCATGGAAGGAATCCGGGCCTTTTGGTCTGAAGGCATTCTCCCTGAGAACGATATTATTATTCTGTTTACCGATTCAGAGGAACAGGATCTCAATGGGGCAAAACTTTTTGTCAACCATCATCCGTGGGCCAGGGAGATTGGGCTTGTGTTAAACTTTGAAGCCCGTGGCAGCGGGGGTCCGGGCATTATGCTGATAGAGACCAACCGGGGTAACCAAAAACTCATTGAAGAATTTACTGCCGCCAATCCGCATTACCCCGTGGCAAACTCCCTGGCATACAGCGTTTATAAAATGCTGCCGAATGATACCGATCTCACGGTTTTCAGGGAAGACCGGGATATTGATGGTTTTAATTTTGCCTTTATCGATGATCATTATGACTACCATACAGCCAGGGATACCTATGACCGGTTAGACAGAAGCACATTGGCCCATCAGGGCAGTTATCTTATGCCGCTGTTGCATTATTTCGGCAATGCGGATCTGAATAATTTGAAAAGTCTTAATGACAATATCTATTTCAATATTCCCTTTTTTAAGCTGGTCTCCTATCCTTTTGAATTTAACTGGCCCATGTTTGCCCTTGCCCTGTTTTTTTTCGTCCTTCTGGTGATCCACGGCTGGAGAAAAAAAGTTTTGCAGCTGAAACCGATGGGGAAAGGTTTTATACCCATGCTGGTCGCCCTGGCTATCAATGGGGTGGTTGGTTTTTATTGCTGGCCCCTGTTAAAGAAGCTCTACCCTCAATACAAGGACATATTGCATGGTTTCACCTATAACGGGTATACGTATATCATGGCTTTTGTACTTTTCGCGGCAGCCGTTTGTTTCTGGGTATACCACAGGTACAGAAAAATAAGCACCGCCAACCTGTTGGTGGCCCCCATTGTTCTCTGGTTAATTGTCTGCGGATTTCTGGCAGCTTATCTCCCGGGAGCCAGTTTTTTTATTATTCCCGTATTTGCCCTGTTGGCGGCATTCCTGATGGCGGTAAATCAGGAATTTCCAAATCCCTATCTGCTGCTATTTTTAGGGCTTCCTGCCCTTTGGATCCATGCCCCCCTCATTAGATTGTTTCCGGTTGGGCTGGGACTGAAGATGATGATATCGGCCACCCTTCTGGTGACGCTGACCTTCCTGCTTTTACTTCCCCTCTTCAGTTTTTACAAGAACAAAAACCAGCTTGCTGTGTTGGGTTTTGTCCTTTTTATAGGATTTATGGTGTCGGCTCATTTGGGTGCCGGGTTCGATGCTGATCGTCCCAAGCCGACCAGTTTGGTCTATCTCCTGGATGCGGACCATAAGACCGCCAAATGGGCAACCTATGAACAGGTGATATCGGACTGGACAAGTCAATATATAGGGGACAATAAATCCATTGCCGCAGATTCAGGGGATGAAACTATTAGCAGTAAATACAGCACGGGATTTACTTATGTTTCAGAGGCGCCTGTTAAAGGAATCGAGCCTCCCGGGATCGAGAAAACAAAGGATACCATCATTGGTGGGGACCGCCTGCTGGAGATCTGTATAACTCCGCGGCGGGAGGTAAACAGGCTTGACATATTTACCAATGATATCCCTGTTAAAAGGGCCACGGTGAATGGAACCGTTTTATCTGAATACTACCTGAATGGCAGGAGGAGAGGCGCGAATTTGGTTACCCACTACATCAGCAACAATGGCTACACAGAAATCGCGTTGACCATTCCCAAAGATTCCGATTTGGAACTAAAGTTCTATGAGGCCTCCAATGATCTATTGAACAATTCCTTATTTACCGTACCCCCCAGACCCGATTCTGCCATTCCCATGCCCTTTGTGTTGAACGATGCCATCATAGTGACTAAAACCCTGCACTTTTGATCAGGAACATTGGCATCATAGGTTGCGGCTGGCTGGGCCTTCCCCTGGCCAAAACATTGATCGCCTCAGGTTTTAAAGTGAGGGGAAGCACGACCACGGCCGGAAAATTATCCATCCTTCAGGATACGGGTATCCGTGCATATCAAATTGTACTGGGAGAAGAAGAAATAAAGGGAAACATGGCAGGGTTTTTAAGGGGTCTCGATGCCGTTATCGTGAATGTACCACCAGGGTTACGGTCAAACCCCGGGGAGCGTTATGTAAAAAAAATGGAGTTGCTGCATCGTGAAATTCAAAAGGCAGAAGTAACCGACGTCCTGTTTATCAGCAGCATTTCGGTCTATGGAGCCCAATCCGGCGAGATTACCGAAGATACTTTCCCGCATCCCAAAACAGAATCAGGTAAGCAACTGTTGGCATCGGAAAATATATTCAGGAATGACAGGTCCCTGCGAACTTCTGTGATCCGTTTCGGGGGTCTTATTGGCCCGGAGCGGCATCCGGTGACCCATCTGGCCGGAAAAAAAGGGTTGAGCAATGGGGAGGATTTTGTCAATCTTATTCACCTGAATGATTGTATCGGAATGATCACGGTCACTTTAACAAACGAATATTGGGGAGAAATCTTTAATGGGGTATATCCGGACCATCCAAAAAAGGAGGATTATTACACGAAAGAGGCACAAAAAAGAGGCCTTCCTGTTCCGCGATATGACCGGAAAACGACAAAATATAAGGGAAAACGAATAAAAAGTAGGAATTTTCTTATTAAAAATTATTGCTTTTCAACCCCACTAACCTATTAATTCACCACTATAAAATTGCTTTTCACAACAAAAACATCGATAAACGGTTAAATTATCTCCTTGATTTACAGCTTTTTATCGATAAAGCGTAACTTTACATAAACGTTAAATCCCAAAATGTCATGGAAAATGTTAGTATTAGGGGGAGGGTCTTAATGGAAATAGAGAGTCTCATCTCCCGTAGTTGTGCCAAAGGCAAAATGACCAAAAGGTTTCAAAACCTGCACCAGGTAATTGTGAAAAAACATTACAATGCCGCGGATGTTTCCATTGATTATCACAGAAAAAGGATAGCCTTGGATATAGTAATGGATGATAAATCTTATAATCCACGAACCGTAAATATGAATGTGCCAACATTTCACGCCAATTTACTGTTCCGGAACTTAAAAGAGTTTTTGAAGTCCTGTCTTGATACGGATAACAAGAGCCTTGCGTTCTACGCCGGGTTGTTAAGATCCTATACAAAGAAGGATATAACCTTAACAGCGGTCTGAAACCAGTAACTGAAAACCACAAAAAAGGATGCATTAGCATCCTTTTTTATTTGCATACGGCCGTTTTAGCATTTTCCTTAATGAGATACCAAAAAAAATGTAGTAGTTTTGCCGCACTAAAATATGTTGAAGATGAAAAGGCTACTTATTCTGATGCTATTTGTCACGGCAATGAACTCCAATGCGCAAACCAGCGGTGAACTACTAACGCATTATGAGGCATTTTATAAGGAAATGCGCTTACAGGGAGATATCAATGGGGTGATCAATGCCCTCACCCATCTGAATGTACTGGCCCCCACCAGGGAACGCAGAGATACGCTCGCCTATGTATACGCCAACAACAATCAGCACCTCCAGGCGCTGAATACCATTGGCATTGAAAAAAATGAAGCCGATTCTGATCTGGCCGTCCAGGTAAAAGCAATTTCTTTAAAGGCATTAAACCAACCAAAAAGGGCCCTGGAACAGTTTGAGCTTCTTTTTACCAGAACCCCGAATGCCTATTTGGCTTATGAACTTGCCGATCTGAAAATACAAACCGGAGACAACGCCGGGGCTTCAACCGACATTGATTATGGCATCTCTAATGCCAGGGACGATATGAAATATGCCTTTTATGAAAGGCAGCAACCCTATGAGGTCCCGTTAAAGGCTGCCTTTATGCACCTGAAGGGCCTGGTACAATACAATACAGATAAAAATAATATTGATGCGGCCATCGCAAGCATTGACGAAGCCCTGAAAATTGATCCTAATTTTAATCTTGCAAGCTTAAGCAAACAAGCCCTGGAATCCAGAAAATCCACTCCCGCAGAGACCCAGGAGTAAGAGCGTGCCCGGTTGTTTCCAAGCGCGAAAATGTAGTCAGTAGCCCAGGCGTTCCCATATTGCCAAAACAGGTGTTTAAAGGGCCCTGGTTCATTGTATTGCCAGGCACAGCACATCGTCTGCACCTTTATGGTTGCACATATGAGCGGTTCGGTATATTAAAATCCCGGTCCTAAAACAGCCACCCGGATCGACTTTTCCAAATTGCTAGCCTCCGGATTGTCGTCCAAATATGCTTCATCATACATCGTAGTCAGTAACAGACCCCCTTTTTTTAGGTGCTCGTTGGGTTTCAAGGGATCCAGGCCTGTAACATAGGCATCGAAAAGGAAGCGGAGGTCTTTGCCTGCCACGCGGTTGGTATACCGGATTACATCTTCCAGGGTATACTGCCTATTCTCTATTGCCATTTCTGTATACATCAGCCTGATAACTTCAGTCAATCCTTTTTTATTGCCATTGGCATGCCTTATCTCAATATCGAGTACCAGGGCGAAGAAAGTACCTAATCCATAAATTTTCATGCGGTTCTGGTCCTTGTTTTCTCCTGCTTCCTGGAGCGAAACAGGAGATCCCATGACAGTAGAAAGAAAATATCTCCTGTATGCATTCTCAATTTTCTTTTCAATATTCTTTGGTTTCAGAGAATGTGTTACAGCCTCCAACTGTATGCTCAAATATTCGGTAAGCCCTTCCCTGAACCATTCCATTTGCGTTGCCGGAACAAGCCCTCTGCCATTCCACAAGTGAAAGGTTTCGTGGATCATTCCATGGCCCCAAAGGGCGGATGATGCTTCATTGATGGGTTTTTCAATCAACATACTGTAACTTTGGTTAAATGCCCCACCTGCGATGGGTCCCTCCTGCATGATCACCAGGTAGGTACTTTTAGGGGCACTTCCAAACAATTCGCCGATAGCGCTCATATTGGGCTTCAGGTAGTTTAGGATTCGCTGTTTATCTCCTTGTAAGCCGGGGCCGAGCAGCAAACGCAGCCTGGTGGCCCCAACAACAATTTCCTCTTCCCTGTGCTGCCCGATAAACATTGCATTATCCCTGAGTTCGCTGCCCTTTACCCCTGAAAATTTGTTTTGTTCCTTCGCGCCCCAGGGAACACTTACCGACCAGGATTCCGGAAGGTCAAAATCTACATCATAGGTTTCTTCCAGAAAGTTGGGAATAATAAACAGGTAACGCCCCACAATCATAAATCCTTCTGGCGTACGATAGGAAATCTCCTCCACGCCAAACGGCCAATCGTACTGATCATGGTGCATTTCAATATCATAACGTATGCTAAGCCGGTCCACGGCATCGGCCAATCGCCAGGAATAGTAATTCCCGTGGTTTATTCTTTCAACGATCTGAATTTCATTTCCACGACCATCTGTCAGTACCAGATTTTTGATAAATTCGGCCGGGCCATCCGGAAGCTCCGCTGTAACCATAACCGGAAGATGCAATTCCGTAACGCTTGTTCCCAGGACGGCCTCTACGTGCACGGTGTTTTTGCCTTTAACGACCACCTGATATTGATGTTGTGCCTTTGTTGTCTTACAACTGACCAAAATTAGAGCGACCAATACGGTCCTTACACATATTTTCATTGTTCCTTGATTTGATTGATGAATACTTTTATTAAATCACTACACAATAGTATTCAATGAAAATGACAATAGTGTAACCCGATTTGTATGCATTCGCAAATCCAAATAAAATGCTCAGGCCTTATCCCTCATTTTTTGAAGAAATCTTTTAGGGGTGGTGCCCGTTTCCTTTTTAAAGGCACTATAAAATGCTGAGCCGGAATTGAACCCTGCCCGTTGGGCGAGCCCCATAATGGTAAAATTATGGTGCTCTTCCGATAAGAGCGCATTCACTACCTCTTCTATCCGCATGCGGTTAATAAATTCGTTGAAGTTCTGATGGTACTTATGGTTGATGAGAGAACTTAATTGATAGTAGGGCAATCCCAGTTTGCGGGCGAGCTTTCTTAAATCTAAATCGGCATCCCTGTAGTACCTTTTGCTGTAAATAAGATGAGCCAATGGATCCGGATCTTTATGATCAGCCCCTCTATTCCCATGACTTGCCCTGTAATATTTGGCTTTACGGCTTTTCCTGACCGCGGTGATTCTTTGATAGGACAGCCAAAGCATCAATACGCTGAACAGGAGCGTAATATTAAGATAGAACAATTCGGGGAGTTCTTTAATAAAAGTGCGATAGAGGCGGAAGATAAAATTTAACAACCAAATTGATAAGATTCCCGAAAAAATGATCCTCAGGAATCCGGTATCCCTTCTGCCCAATTTTCGCATCAAAATGGAGGTCATTAAAAGGTAGATCAAAAAATTGGCATTCCAAAAGACAACCATAAAACCACTTTTTACGATTACCGCCCCGACCGTCCCAAATGCGGTCCCTGGAAATAAAAGCAACAGGACCGTAAAAAGCAGGTAGGCATAAAAAAAATAAAGATGGACGGAACCCAACGGATATTTTGATATGGGGGTTAGGAACGACCTCATTTGCAGGTAAAGCAGGGGAGCAATAGCAAAACTTAATGCATTGCTTATAGGTTCAAAAGCCCCGAGTATACCGCCGTATCGGGTTAGATTCAAGAGCGTGTTGAAGATCACTATACCAATTATAAAGAACAACAGAGAAAGCAGCCCTGTACCTCCTTCTGCCCGCATGGTCCTTTCCCTGATATAGGCATAGGACAGCATAAAACAATTCCCTGCGCCCAAAACATTGATCATCAGGGAAAGATCCTTAAAAAAAACAGCCTCCATATCTCCTTTACCGATAGGACGTAATGCTTAGGTATATGTTACATCTTATCCCGTTTGATATCTTAAATTAATCATAATATGCAACCTTTTAGTTGCATATTAATATTTGTTGCTTATATTTGCAACCATATAGTTGCATATTAATTTAAATGATTTAGTTATGAACGATGTAATTACCAAGGAACACCATTTTGGTCACCCCATTCAAAGGGTATGGAACGCCATTTCCCGGGCAGAGGAAATTTCAGCCTGGTTTATTAAGGCCGATTTCAGGGCAGAAGTCGGATACAAATACACCTTTACCGCCAGTGAAGAACAAAATTGTACCCAAATCACCGGAGTAGTCAAAGAAGCAAACCCCTATACCCTGGTTTATACGTGGGTCGTTGCTGACACCAAGGCAGAAACCACAGTTAAATGGGCCCTTGAAGAGACAGAAACAGGTACAAAACTATTTCTGGAGCATTCGGGGATCTCCAATTACGAAGGGGAAAGTGCCGTAGCCATGTTCGGAAGCTTTGATAAAGGCTGGGACCATTGCATTACTGAACTTTCCGGTTATTTAAAGCAAGCTGTCCATGCAGGATAAGATCACCAGCGTATTAAAAGCCATAGCCGATCCCACCAGACGTGAAATATTTCACGCGCTGGTGGTTGCTGCTGCTGCTTTACCCATTACGCAGATTTCTTCCCGATTCGAGATTAGCAGGCAGGGAGTGACCAAACACATAAAAACGCTGGAAGAAGCTGGTTTGGTCCTAATAGAAAGCAAGGGAAGGGAACGTTATTGTTATGCCGATCCCGCCCCGCTTAAGGAAGTGACTCAATGGCTCAGATTCTATGAACAATTCTGGGATAATGCCCTTGGCCATTTGGGTGATTACCTGGATGAAAAACCCTAGTCGGCAGCTGTCCGTGATTTTTTCACTGCAAATTGAAGGAGACCTTCCAATGCAGCCTTTGTGTTCTTTTTGAGGAT
>DATGCB010000204.1:0-14133 GCA_035312365.1 Eudoraea sp.
CCTCCTATCTGGTGCAGCAGATCATTGAAAAACAGGGGGGATACGAATATCTTGACAGTGCCCCGCAAACGCTTACGGGAAAGGCCCACAGACCGGCATATGCATCGGATGGGGATTACTTCTCTAAGCCCAATGCCGAAGATATTTTTGAGAAAGTGTATGGTATTATGCACGAAGCAAATCCCGCTGATTATCCTGAGCTCCGCTGACTCGCGTTTTCCATAAAAATTCCTGACTTCCGTTGCAGCTCATTAAAAGATCCTTTTATTTTTGGCATCCTCCTGTCCTGATTATTGGTAAGAACGTTACTTTTGAATACCTGCCGAATGATAAATAGGGTGTCTATGAAGTTTCATCAATTACTCCTCGACCATTATGGCCTTGTTCCGGAAACCGTTACCAGACTGGAAGGCTATGATAGCATCAATTATAAAATTGAGACGGCTAAGGGTACCTACGTCTTAAAACAGTATGACAATACTTCGGTAAACAAGGAACTGCTCCGTTCAGAAAATCGGATACTTTCGCTGTTATCCACCCTGAACGATTACCAATTTCCCGTACCGATTACCGGTAGGGATCAATCAGGGCTTGTTGAAAATAAGGATGCGCTCTATCGACTCCTGACTTATGTGAAGGGCGACTTTTTAGGGGACGTGGAACCATCTCCCAGACTGCACAGGTCTTTTGGGATATTCCTCGCCAAAATGGATTCGGTACTCTTATCCTCGTATGTTCCCGCCATGGCAGCCAAAGAAATTCAATGGGATCTGAAACATTTTGAATCCAACTATAAATTCATTCAGTACATTCCGCATCCGAAAGACAGAAGCCTGGCAGACTATTTCTTTTTGCAATTTGAGGAACAGGTCTCCCCGCTCCGTCACCAGCTTAGAAAAAGCATTATTCACAATGATGGAAACGATTGGAACGTACTTACAAAAAACGGAAAGGTCTCCGGAATCATTGATTTCGGGGATATGTGCCATTCCTGGCTGATCAATGAATTGGCGGTGGCGCTTAGCTACGTTATGATGGAAAAGGAAGATCCGATAAAGGTGGCCAAAACGGTAATCAGAGCCTACCATGGGATTTTGCCACTGGAGCTTTCCGAACTGGATGTTTTGTATTATCTCATAGCGGCCCGCCTTTGTATCAGCGTCTGTAATTCGGCCTACACTAAAACGTTAAAACCGGAGTCCGCATATGTTACCATCAGCGAAAAACAGGCCTGGGCCTTATTGCGAAAATGGATACAGTTCAGCCCCATAAAGGCCAGGGACGAGTTCAGGACGGCAGCTGGTTTTCCAAAAGGGAACAAACCTTTGTTGCAAAGTCAATTACAAAGGAGGTCGGAACTCCTGAGTAACAGTTTATCGCTTAGTTATGACCACCCCATTCAAATGCATCAGTCTGCTTTTCAATATATGTATGATACCGATGGGAATACTTTTTTAGATGCTTATAATAATATCATGCTGGCCGGTCATTGCCACCCCTTTGTTGTCAGGGCAGGACAGAGAGCCATGGCCAGGCTTAATACCAATACCCGATATATTTATGAAGCACTACTGACTTACGGTGATAAATTGCTCGCCAAATTTCCTTCCTCCCTTTCAAAGGTTTTTTTTGTCAACTCGGGCAGCGCTGCGACCGATCTTGCCATACGCCTCGTAACAAAACATACAGGACGAAAAATGATTATGGCCCTGGAACATGGCTATCACGGGAATACCAGAATGGGCATTGCGATCAGCCATTATAAATACAGTCACGGCAAAGGGATCGGCAAACCACCATCCACCCTGGTAACGCCTATGCCCAAAGCATTTGATTCCGGTTATCCGGATGACGGCACAGCCGGTACTTTCTTTGCAAATGCTGCGACCCGGACCATTGACAACCACTTTAATGATATTGCCGCATTCATTGCGGAACCCGTTGTGGGTTGTGGGGGGCAGGTCCCTTTGGCTGCCGGCTACCTGAAACAGGTATATCCCAAAATAAGGGATCAGGGTGGCGTATGTATCAGTGATGAAGTCCAGGTGGGATTTGGCAGGCTGGGCGACTATTTTTGGGGCTACGAGATGCATGAGGTGATCCCGGATATGGTGATCATCGGAAAACCAATGGGGAACGGACATCCAATCGGTGCCGTGATCACCACGGATGAAATCGCCGGGAGTTTTGAAGAAGGGCCGGAGTTTTTCAGTTCCTTTGGAGGGAATCCCGTATCGTGCGCCATAGGTGAGGCAGTATTGGATGTGATCGAGGAAGAAGGCCTTCAGGCGCATGCCAGGGTGGTCGGCAATCATTTAGTGGAACTCCTTAAGAAATTGCAGCAGCAATTTCCGGTTATTGCAGATGTCAGGGGTAGCGGGCTTTTTTTAGGGGTGGAACTGGTCGATGGAGCCGGTAGACCAGATACCGTGCTGGCGGCCCATGTGAAAAACAGCTTACGCCAGCAACATATATTGGTGGGTACGGACGGGCCCTTCAACAGCGTTTTAAAAATTAAACCCCCGCTATCTTTTACAAAGGACGATGCCGGAATTCTGGCCGAAGCTCTTGCTATAATTTTGAAAAAATACTAATGGTTTGCTAAAAAAGATATATTTTTAGGGTGAATCAAATCTTTAATTGAATGACAAACGCATTAAAAAATGACCTTGGACTGGCCCTCCTTAGAATAGTTTCATCCGGATTCCTGTTAACGCACGGTATTCCTAAATTTCAAAAACTCATCAGCGGTAGTTTTGAATTTGCCGATCCTATCGGGATCGGAGCCACACCTTCTTTGTTCCTGATGGTTCTGGCCGAATTTGTATGCCCCATACTGATCATCATTGGATTTAAAACGAGGTGGGCTGCAATTCCCCCGGCCATTGGAATGGCCGTGGCAGGCTTAATTCACCACAGTGCAGATCCTTTCGGGACCAAGGAAAAACCACTTCTATTTTTAATAATTTTTATCACTATTTTTTTAATGGGCCCCGGTAAGTATAGCGTCGATAAGAAGTAGTCAGATAATTTTAACGAGCAACTCCTTCAGAAGATCCGCCTGAGACATGTTTTGGGCCCCTACCCCTTTCCCTTTCATATCGAGTTCTCTGAGACTTGAAATGATCTGACTGGCTTTTTTCATGGGATAATTCTTGGCCGCTATCTGATATTCCGAAACAAAATACGGGTTAATCCTTAGCACCCCGGCAACATTCCTGGCTGAACGATCAGTGAGGCCATGATACTGCAGCAGTTGTGAAAAAAACGTATGTAAAAGGGAGATGGTGACCACGAACGGGTTGTCTTTGGGGTTTTGGGCAAAATATGTAATGATCTGTGTCGCCTTTCTGGCATTCTTTTCGCCGATGGCTTTCTTGAGTTCAAAATTATTATAATCCTTGCTGATCCCAATGTGTTCCTCGATGGCCTCAGGGGTAATCTCGGAATTCTCCGGGAGTACCAGTTGTAATTTTTTAAGCTCATTGTGGATTCTGCTCAGGTCGGTGCCTAAAAATTCCACCAGCAATACAGTGGCTTTATGAGAAATGCGATATCCTTTTCCCTGCAATACCTTCCGGATCCAATCTGCCACCTGGTTTTCATATAATTTTTTACTTTCATATACCAGGCCGCCAGATTCGTGGATCGCTTTGTAAAGTCGCTTGCGCTTATCCAGTTTTTTATATTTATAACATAGAACAAGCACTGTACTTTGCTGGGGATTCTCCGCATAGGATATCAGTTTTTCAATACTACGAGACAGTTCCTGAGCTTCCTTCACAATAACCACCTGCCTCTCGGCCATCATGGGGTAACGCTTGGCGTTCGCCACAATCTCATCCACCTGGGTCTCCTTGCCATACAGGACCATCTGATTAAAACCCTTTTCCTCATCTGTCAGTACGGTCTGTTCAATGTATTCTGCTATCCGGTCGATATAGTAGGGTTCCTCCCCCATTAGAAAATAGAGAGGTCTGATTTTCCCGTTTTTGATTTCGTCCACAATCCTTTTTACTTCTTCCATCCAAAAAAAATCATCAATTTTGTTATATGCAATCCCTCAACTTTCCTGCCTATACTTTTCGTTTCAAAAATAGCGAAAATAAGGTGCGGATCTTTGATGTTATCCGTAAAAAATTTGTGGTGCTGCAACCCGAGGAATGGGTGCGACAGCACGTGGTTCACCAATTGATCCGGGATAAAAATTATCCGCATGGTTTGATCAATGTGGAAAAAATACTAACCATAAACGGAATTAAAAAACGGTATGATGTGGTGGTCTACAATCGCGATGGCAGCATTCATATTCTGATCGAATGCAAATCCCCGAAGATTAAAGTCACCCAGGAAGTCTTTAACCAGATCGCCAGGTACAATATGGCATTGCGGTCGTCCTATTTAATGGTAACGAACGGCCTGCATCACTACTATTGTCAAATGGATTACGAAAAAGAAAAATATATTTTTTTGCAGGGTATTCCTGATTTTAGCCGTTAATTTGCAAGCGATTTGAAGCTGTCCATTGTCATACTTAACTGGAATGGCGTCCTTTTACTGGAACGTTATCTTCCATCAGTGCTCCAACATTCCGGGGACGCCGAAGTAATTGTGGCCGATAATGCTTCTACGGACGGTTCCGTGGCCTTCCTGAAGGAAAACTTTCCCACCGTCCGAATTATTGAGAATCCGGTGAATGGAGGTTTTGCCAGGGGATATAACGATGCCCTAAAAGAGGTTGATGCCGATGTCTTCTGCCTCCTGAATTCCGACGTGGAAGTATCGGAAAACTGGCTTTTACCCATTTACAAAGCATTAGATAAAATTCCTCAGGCTGCCATTATTCAGCCAAAAATCCTGGACCTGCTCCAAACTGATCAATTTGAGTATGCCGGGGCTGCCGGAGGTTTTTTAGATCAATACGGCTATCCATTTTGCCGGGGCAGGATTTTCCAGGCGTTGGAAAAAGATGAAGGCCAGTACAATGACACCACGGAAATATTTTGGGCTACCGGGGCATGTATGTTCATAAAAAGGGATGTGTTCAGGACCCTTGGAGGGTTTGACGAGGATTATTTTGCGCATCAGGAAGAAGTGGATTTGTGCTGGCGGGCTCAAAATGCGGGATATAAAGTATATTACGTCGGCGAATCAGCGGTATATCACCTTGGGGGGTCCACCTTAAGCAACATGAATCCGAAAAAGACCTACCTCAATTTCAGGAACTCACTGTTTTCAATTACTAAAAATCTTCCGCGGCGCAAGGCGCTCCCAATTATCCTTGCAAGGCTGGTTCTTGACGGGGTTGCAGCGGTCCGCTTTATCCTGCAATTCAGATTAAACCATTGCCTTGCCATTTGCCGTGCACACCTGAGCTATTACCGAAATTTCAGGAAAATGTATAAAAAACGGGAAAAAGCTAATTTTATACTAAAGTACTACGCCACAAAATCCATAGTATGGTCACATTACGTACATCAGGTAAGGAATTTTAACATTTTAGTAAAAGATTAACTAATATTGCAACCTCAATTTATATAATTTTGGTGCCAAATTGAGACTACAATCAAATACAAAACAAATAATTTTAATACAAATAATAGAAACTTTATCATGAAAAAAATCATTTTAGGCTGTTTGGGTGCTACACTTTTATTATCCTCTTGTGTATCACAAAAGAAATATGCCGATTTAGAAGCCAAACAAAAAGAAACACAGGATTTATTGAATACCGCTACGGTTAAATTAAATACCTGTCTTGAAGAAAAGGCTACAGCCTCATCAAGGTTGAAAACCCTGGAAGATCAGAATGCCTTTTTAAAAGCAAACAACCAGGAGTTGATCAATAATATGGGGAACTTAACCACCCTGACAACCAAAGGAGCTGAAAACCTGGAAAAATCCCTGGAGAGCCTTCAGGAGAAGGACCTTACCATCAGGAAATTGCAGGATGCGATTACCAGGAGAGATTCTGTTAACCTTGCATTGGTACAAAGCCTGAAAGGAGTACTTGGCAATCTGGATGACGAGGACATAGAGATCAGTGTTGAAAAAGGGGTTGTCTTTGTTTCTATTTCCGATAAATTGTTATTCAGCAGCGGAAGCTATAATGTGACCACCGCGGCCATGGATGTTCTCGGCAAGGGTGCACAGGTGGTTAATAACAAACCTGATTTTGAATTTATGGTGGAGGGTCATACCGATGACGTACCCTACCGAAGTGGTGTTTTGCTGGACAACTGGGACTTAAGTGTCAAAAGAGCAACCTCCATTGTCAGGATTCTTCAGAACGATTATAATGTGGATCCCAAGCGTATGACGGCTGCAGGCAGATCTGAGTATATACCTGTATCACCAACTGCCGACAAAGCTAAGAACAGGAGGACCCGTATTGTAGTGCTTCCAAAAATTGACCAGTTTTACAGTATGATTGAGGAAGGAATGAAAGATCCTGCTATCAATAACTAGGAGATTCTTATTAAAACCTTAAATTTGCAACCACGGCCAAACTTCTTTAGGAACATTGGCCGTGGTTTTTTGTATCCATTTTATAAATCAGACATTGATTATTGACGTATACCATAGCCCATGACCTAAATCCAAACCGACAGATACTATTTGTATAACGAAATCGTTGTCTAACTATGAGATTATTTTTACCGCTTTGTTGTCTTTGTTTTTTAATTGGCTCCTGCAGTACCCTTAACCTCACGGGGAAAGCGAAAGATAAATCGAAAGACAATGCGTATGAACAGGCCAGGGCGGAGCCCTATGACCGGCTAATAACCAGGGATGCCATTTCTCAGGAGGGACTTTTTAAGGTGCATCTTGTGAATGACAGGTATTACTTTGAGATCGCCGATAGTATATTAAACCGTGAAATACTGGTCGTTACCCGTTTTATCAAAACTCCCGCAGGGGCCGGTAATTACGGTGGTGAAGAGATTGGAGATAAAACCATTGTATGGGAAAAGGGGCCGCTCAATAAAATTTTCCTTCGGATTGCCACTTTTGTCAGTGCTGCGGATGAGAATGATGCGATCGCCAAGGCCGTAAACAACTCGAGTGTAACTCCCATCCTGGAGGCATTTGATGTGAAGGCCAGGAACGAGGAAACCCTTTCCTCGGTCATCGAAGTAACGGATTTCATCAATGGCGAGAATCCCCTGCTGGCGTTAAGCCCTGGTCAAAAGGACGCTTTTAAATTATCTTCCCTGGAAAAGGACAAATCCTATATAAAAAAAATTACTTCATTTCCCGTCAATACGGAAATACGTACCGTTAAAACCTATAAAGCGAAACCTTCGGCCGTCAATGGCAATAACAGCTTACCGGCAGCGGCACTTTCCGGGGTAGTTACATTGGAGCTAAACAACTCCTTTATCCTGCTGCCCGGAGAACCGATGAAGAAACGTTTTTATGACCCCAGGGTGGGGTACTTTGCCAGTTCGTATCTGGAATATGGCGACGACCAGCAAAAAGTGGATAAAAATGTGTACATCCATCGATGGCGCCTTGAACCCAGGAAAGAGGATATGGAGAAATGGAAGAATGGTGAATTGGTTGAGCCTGCAAAACCCATTGTTTTTTACCTGGATCCGGCCACCCCGAAAAAATGGCGGCAATTCCTCATTCAAGGGATCAATGACTGGCAGGAAGCCTTTGAACAGGCAGGGTTTAAAAATGCTATTATTGGAAAGGAATGGCCGGAAAACAATGAACATATGAGTTTGGAAGATTCCAGGTTTTCGGTATTGCGCTATTTTGCCTCCCCTTCTCAAAATGCCTATGGCCCGAATATTACGGATCCGAGAAGTGGTGAGATCCTGGAGAGTCACATTGGCTGGTACCACAACCTGATGACCCTTTTGCACAATTGGTATATGATCCAGGCAGGTGCCGTAGATAAAAGGGCGCAAAAAATGAATTTCGATACCGAACTCATGGGGGAACTTATCCGTTTTGTCTGTGCTCATGAAGTAGGTCACACCCTGGGGCTGCGTCATAACATGGCCGCCAGTTTTGCCACTCCGGTCGAAAAACTAAGGGATGCGGAATGGTTGCAAAAATATGGGCATACGAGCTCTATTATGGATTACGCCAGGTTTAACTATGTGGCCCAGCCGGAAGACAGCATCCAGCCACGGGATCTTATGCCGAGAATAGGGGATTATGACAAATGGGCCATTCAATGGGGCTACTCACAACTACCGGAGTCCCTTTCTCCTCTGGAGGAAAAAGATTTTCTCAATACCATGGTCGTGGATAGCATCACGGGGAATCAGCGCTTGTGGTTTGGCGGTGAAGGAAGGGATTTTGATCCCAGGTCGCAACGCGAAGATCTCGGGAATAATTCGGTGCTGGCAAGTAACTATGGTATTATGAACCTGCAGCGAATCGTTCCATTTTTAACAGACTGGACCCAGGAAAGAGGCAGCGATGACTATTCCAACCTGGACGAGTTATACAGTGCCCTGGTGAAGCAGTATGATAATTATCTTTTTCATGTCGTCAAAAATATTGGTGGTATTTATGTGACGCCGAAAACGATGGGGGAAGTGGGCGAAGTTTATCTTCCGGTTCCCAAAAGTGTTCAGAAGGAAGCCCTGGTCTTTTTGAATAACCATATTTTTCATGAGCCCAAATGGCTGCTTACCAACGACATCCTGAACAATATACAATCTCCCCAATCCAAAGAGGCGGTCACCAAGACCATGGAAAGCGTTATGCTGAATTTACTGGGTGGAAGCAGGATGAGCAGGATGACCTTTATTGCGGAACGCTATGAAGATGCAGACACCTATAAGCCCGATGAATACCTGGATGATCTGGACCACCTGGTTTGGGGTGAACTCAACGTTTTTTACCAGGCAAATACATACAGAAGGAAATTACAGAAGGCGTATGTCGACAACCTCATTGCCCTTTATAAGCCCAGTGAGGCCAAAGGAGCGGTTGGGGGCATTCTGGCCATGCTTTCGGAGGATTATACCGCCAATACGGATGTCCGGTCGCTGGCGCTGGATCACCTTATCCTGTTGCAGCGGAAGATCAAGGGAACCATCCCGGTGATCACCCACAGAATGACAAAAGCCCATCTGAGGTATCTGGAAAAGGAAATAGAAGGAGTTATCGGAGAATCAAAGGAAGCCGACAAATTTATCCGGCCTTATAACCCAGACCTTTCTATTAAGAGCGATGGCAATTAAACCTATCACAGGACCCCTTAATCAAAAAATATCCAAACTCCCTTTGCCCTCTCTAAGCACCAAAGCCTGGTCTCCGGACAGGTCTACTACCGTAGAAGCCATATTACCTCCATAGCCGCCATCAATTACGACATCCACCAGGCTACCCCATTTTTCAAGGATCAGTTCCGGATCCGTGGTGTACTCCAGAACGTCATCCACATCCCGTATGGAAGTGGAGACAATGGGATTCCCCAGGGCTCTGACAAGGGCCAGTGCAATAGCATTGTCCGGTACCCGGATACCCACTGTTTTTTTCTTTTTAAAGTCGTTGGGAAGGTTGTTATTACCCGGTAAAATAAATGTATATGGTCCGGGCAAGGCCCGTTTCAGGATCTTGAATGTTGGGGTGTCTATCTGCCGCACATAGTCAGAAAGATTACTCAGGTCGGCACAAATAAAAGACCATTGGGCCTTTTCGAGCTTAACGCCTTTAATCCTGGCTATTTTTTCCAATGCCCTTGACTTTGTAATGTCACAACCCAGCCCGTAAACCGTGTCCGTTGGATAGATTAGCAACCCGCCATCCCTCAGGATCTCCACGACCCTGTTGATGTCTTTTGGATTTGGATTCTCTTCGTATATCCTGATGAATTCCGCCATGCTATTCAACTAACCGATGCTATGGTCATGTATATTCCGTGACTGTACTGAATTGGGATACCCCTCTATTTTACCTGATAAACCCTAACGTAATCAACTTCCATCGTTGCCGGGAAAATGGTATCATCCACTCCCTGCAAACCACCCCAATTGCCGCCAACGGCGATATTCATCAGAAAATAGAAGGGTTTGGAAAAAGGCCAGTTTTCAAAAGTAACTACACCGGGGCGCAAAAAGCTGAGTTCAATGTTCTCTACGTCATCGAGATAAAATTTCAAATATTTATCCGTCCACAATACCCCATAGGTGTGAAATTCTTCTTCTATGGACTCCAGTGGAACAGGCCCGGATGTAATCTGGGTACCATTGGTATGGTTGTTCGCCAGACTATGGATGGAAAAGTGCATTTGACCGGGTTCAAAACTCACGTATTCCATAATATCGATTTCCCCGCATCCCGGCCAGCCCACCGATCCTATGTTGCTACCCAACATCCACAGTGCAGGCCATAAACCATTGCCTTTGTGTTCCGGGATCTTAGCTCGTATTTCAATCCTGCCGAAAGTGAAGGATTTTTTACTGTTGATACGGGCAGAAGTAAATTCGCTTGTCCCCTGACCCAGGTCTTTTTTCCAGGCGTGTATTTTCAGGATCCCGTCACCTACCTCTACATTGTCATCGGCCACATAGTTTTGCAATTCATTGTTCCCCCACCCGTGATCCCCCGTTTCAAAAATCCATCGTTCCGCGGAAAGGATACTTCCGTCAAACTCATCACTCCATACCAATTCCGCCTTGTTCCAATAATCCGGGGCATGGACATCATCCGTAACGTCAACTCCCTGTTCTTGCTCAGGGACAGGCTCGGGAATATCCTGACCATTGCTACTGCAAGCAATCAGCACAATGGAACATAGACCAAGACCGAGCGGGTGTATACCGTATTTTATAATCATTGGTTTCTCTATTGGGGTGGCAATATAGGCAATAACTTGTCCAGATCGCAATATTTAAATGTGGTGGCATACAGCGGGTTCATTTTCAACTATGGATCCGCCGGTGAAGTTGTTACCCGGCATGGGGATCAGGCACCACTTACCTGGCAGCCTGGGAACCTGGGAACCTGCTATGATAATACCCCCAGTTTCGCAAACCTTAGAAGTAATTTCTTAACATCCCCTTTTTCAAACTGAATTTCCGCTTTTTTATCGTTTCCAACCCCTTCAATTTTTAGGACTTTACCTTTCCCGAAGCGACTGTGACTAACCATGGTGCCCTCGGATAAGTTGGGATCCATGACATTTGCATTTCCCAACGGGGTTGCCAATTGTGGTTTAATTCTGCGCAATTTCCGGAGTTGCATTTCATTGGGCTTCAATACCGAAGGGGGTGTTCCGTTGTTTGGCTTGTGCTGTCGCAACCTGCTTTTATCCACTTCCCCAAAAATATCAGTATCAATTAAGGGTTTAAAACGGTAGTGGTCGCGGGGCGTAAGGTTCTCAATATATTTATCATCGATCTCCTCAATAAACCTGCTGGGTTCCGCATCGACTAATTTTCCCCAGCGGTAGCGATTTTGGGTATACGTAAGATAGGCCTGTTTTTCGGCCCTGGTAAGTGCCACGTAGAACAATCGCCTTTCTTCTTCGAGCTCACTACGGGTATTCATACTCATGGCAGAAGGAAAGAGGTCTTCTTCCATCCCAACGATATATACATATGGAAATTCCAATCCCTTGGCCAGGTGGATGGTCATCAGGGCCACCCTATCATCATCCCCGGTTTCCTTATCCAGGTCCGTAGCAAGGGCCACATCTTCCAGGAATTCCGTAATATCGCCTTTTGAATCAGCCAGCTCTTTCTGCCCCTCCACGAAATCCTGGATTCCATTGAGCAATTCCTCAATATTTTCCATCCGGCCTATCCCCTCAGGGGATCCATCTTTTTTAAATTCCAACAGTATCCCGGTCTTTTTGGCAACGTGTTCGGCAAGGGTAAAGGCATCCGCATTTTCATTCAGTATCTGAAAACTTTTGATCATGGTTACAAAGTCCTGCAACTTCCTTGTGGTCCCCGCGTTGATCTTGAGGTCCATTTTATCCAGGTTTTCCATTATTTCAAAAATTGAACGCCCATAATGGTTGGCCGCCACCAACAATTTTTCGATGGTGGTCTGGCCAATACCCCGGGCCGGAAAATTGATGATCCGTTTAAGAGCCTCCTCATCCCTGGAGTTGATGACCAGCCTGAGATAGGACAATACATCCTTGATTTCTTTGCGCTGATAGAAGGAAAGTCCTCCGTAGATCCTATAGGGAATGTCTTTTTTTCTCAGGGCGTCTTCAATGGACCTCGACTGGGAATTGGTACGGTACAAAACGGCAAAATGGTTGTTTGGAAGCTGCTCCTGCATTTTGTTTTCGAAGACGGAACCCGCGACAAACCTTCCCTCTTCGGCATCTGTTACGCTCCTGTGCAATTTAATTTTGCTTCCTTCGTCATTGGCTGTCCAGACTACCTTTTCCAATTGGTTTTTGTTATTGGCAATAATGGCATTGGCGGCGTTAACGATGTTTTTTGTGGAGCGATAGTTCTGTTCCAGGCGGTACACTGCAACCGCGTCATAATCGCGTTGAAAATTCAAAATATTGCTGATGTTGGCCCCGCGGAAAGAATAGATACTTTGTGCATCATCACCCACAACACAAATATTCTGATAGCGATCAGACAGAGCCTTTACGATTAAATACTGTGAATGGTTCGTATCCTGATACTCATCGACAAGGATGTACCGAAACCGGTCCTGATACTTTAGGAGGACCTGTGGAAAACGGGTCAGCAATTCGTTGGTCCTTAACAACAGGTCATCAAAATCCATAGCGCCAGCCTTAAAGCAGCGGTCCACATAGTTCTGGTAAATATCTCCCAGCCTGGGACGTTTTGCCATGGCATCTGCTTCAATAAGGTCCGGATTCTGAAAATAGGCTTTCACGGTGATCAGGCTATTTTTATAAGATGAAATACGGTTTTGGATCTGCTTGTACTTATAAATGTCCTTATCCAGTCCCATTTCCTTTATAATGGATGAAATAAGACGTTGGGAATCCTGGGTATCGTAGATAGTAAAATTGCCGGGGTAGCCAAGTTTGTCACCGTCGAACCGAAGGAGCCTTGCGAAGATTGAATGAAAAGTGCCCATCCAAAGGTTTTTGGCTTCAGATCCACCAACGATAGCCGCTATTCGTTTTTTCATCTCACGGGCTGCTTTATTGGTAAAGGTAAGGGCCAGTATATTGAACGGATCAACCCCCTTCGCCATCAAATGGGCGATGCGGTAGGTAAGCACCCTCGTCTTTCCGGAACCTGCGCCGGCAATAACCATCAACGGCCCTTCCCTGTGCAAAACAGGGGCTTTTTGGGCGTCATTCAACTCGTTTAGAAACTTCTCCAAGCCGGATCATTTAAAGTGTGAATTTAGCCATATTTGGCGTGAAGCCAAACCATCATTTCAATAATTATGAACAAAGCCACCGGTTTATGGGGCAATTTGAATATATTTAGAACTTCGATCTCACTTTATGGAAATTCAGCTGCAGCCTCTATTTGTTATCCTCCTCTGCTTCGGTTTCAATCAGGTATTTACACAGTCACTGGAGACAGGACCTGTAATTGTGGGATACGGCGCTGTCTGGAAAGTGGAAAACCCCGGTTTTAGGACAGCCACGTCCGGGGAATTCAAGGTGGTTTTTGATATCATGGACAGTCCGGAATCCCATGATTCAGTAAACAAAAGTATAGAAACGGCCGCACGTTTTCTAAATATGCATGCACAAAGCGGAGTCTCCGGGGAACAGATGAAAGTGGCCCTTGTGGTACATAACAGGGCAACCAGGGATATTCTCAGTAATGAGGCCTATCGGGCCCATTTTGGTAAGGCAAATCCAAATAGTGAATTGATCAAAGAACTGCTTGAATCCGGGGTGGAAGTCATCCTGTGCGGGCAATCCGCAGCCTCGAGAAATTTCCCGGTTTCGGAAAGCATCAATGGAGTGCAATTGGCCTTGTCCGCGATGACCGCTCTGGTACAATTACAGGATAAAGGGTATCGACTAATTAAATTTTAAAGAAATCATTATGACTAAATTACTTACTCCGGCATTGATATTGATGACAAGTCTTGCCCTGGCCCAGGGGCCAAAATTAGATGGCGATTACAAAGCCATAGAAGGCAAGGTTGTTGAATGGAGGCGCGACATTCACCAAAACCCCGAATTATCCAATC
>DATGCB010000205.1:0-12591 GCA_035312365.1 Eudoraea sp.
CTCCTCCGACTAATTCAGCATAAATCTTAGCGCCCCTCGCTTTTGCGTGTTCCAATTCTTCGAGAATGAGTGCTCCGGCTCCCTCACCGAGCACAAATCCATCCCTGGTGGCATCAAATGGCCGGGATGCAGTTTCGGGACTTTCATTTCGGGTAGAAAGGGCATGCATGGCATTAAACCCTCCCATTCCGGCAATGGTCACTGCTGCCTCGCTACCACCCGTGACGATAACATCGCAATGGCCCAGGCGAATATAGTTAAGGGCATCGATCATGGCATTCGCAGAAGATGCACAGGCAGATACCGTGGTATAATTTGGCCCCATGAATCCGTGCTTGATAGAGATATTGCCCGGAGCTATATCCGCGATCATTTTGGGAATGAAGAAGGGATTAAATCTCGGGGTACCGTCCCCGGCAGCATAATTCAGAACTTCGGTCTGAAAGGTCTCTAAACCTCCAATCCCAGCGCCCCAGATTACCCCTACACGGAATTTATCCACTTTCTCCAGATCAAGTCCGGAATCCGCGATGGCCTCGTCGGAAGATACCAGTGCATACTGGGCAAACCTGTCCAGTTTCCTGGCCTCCTTCCGGTCAAAATAAGTTTCAGGATCGTAATTTTTTAACTCGCAGGCAAATTTCGTCTTGAATTTTTCGGTATCATAGTAGGTGATAGGTGCACAGCCGCTTTTCCCATTCTTTAATCCCTCCCAGTATTCTTCAATGGTGTTGCCTATTGGTGTCAGTGCACCAAGACCGGTAACCACAACTCGCTTTAATTGCATTGAACCAAATTTTTGTTTGCTCGCTAACCTGTGCGTAAATTAAAAAAAATTATCCATGCAGCATGTTACCACATGGATAATTTCAAATCTTATATAAGATATCATTGAATTATTTGGCCTCCTCTATATAACTGATAGCTTGGCCAACTGTTGCAATATTTTCTGCTTGATCGTCCGGGATCTGGATATCAAATTCCTTTTCAAATTCCATTATCAACTCTACGGTATCCAATGAATCTGCCCCTAGGTCGTTCGTAAAGCTAGCCTCGGCTACAACTTCATTCTCATCAACACCCAACTTGTCAACGATGATAGCTTTAACTCTTGATGCAATGTCTGACATAATTATTTTGGTTTTAAAAATTTAAATAAATCGTTGGCAAAAATAAAAAACTTTGGTTTAATAATGCGGTTTCGGTCTAAAATGTCTTGTAATTTAAGAAATTTAAGTTCAAGAGTGCTATTTTCGTTCAAAATTTTCAATCACCCCAATCCACCCGGATTGGTTAAGAGAAATCAGACCCGCACACTGATTGCGCCCTGAATCTCAGATTGCAAAATATATACGCCCATATCAATTAATTTACATACCCCGATGAAACGTATAGTTCTCTTTGCCTCCGGTTCCGGCACTAATGTTGAAAACATCATACGGTACTTTCAGAACAATCCGAAAGTGACCGTTGTGTCGGTACTTTCAAACAAAAGGCATGCAAAAGTAATTGATCGATGTAATATATTGAATATCAGTGCTTTATATTTCAACCGCCATGCATTATACACCTCAGATTGCGTGCTGCAATTCTTAAAAAGCCAGGAGCCCGATTTAATTATCCTTGCCGGTTTTCTGTGGAAAATTCCCGAAAATATCGTTGACTATTTTCAGAATAAAATCATCAATATACATCCGGCCCTGCTGCCGAAATTCGGGGGTAAGGGGATGTTTGGTGAACACGTTCACCGGGCAGTTATAGAAAACGGGGAAAAGGAAACCGGAATCACCATTCATTACGTCACCAAAAACTATGATGAAGGTGCAACCATTAAACAAATCAGAACCAATGTTGACCCAAAGGATTCGGTAGCATCCATTGCAAATAAGGTCCATGAATTAGAATATGAACACTATCCCAGGGTGATTGAACAACTTTTATTTCCGAATAATGGCCAAAAAGAATAAATTTTATGTCGTCTGGAAAGGCAGGCGTCCGGGTATCTATGAACGTTGGGAAGATTGTAAGGCTGCTATTTCAGGGTCAAAAGGAGCTCAATATATGTCCTTTGCAAATTTTGAAACTGCCAAAAAGGCCTACAACAGCAATTATGAGGCCTACAAAGCCCAGAAAAAAAACAACCCCCATCTCTCCCCCGTTGACCTCGTCAAAATAGGGGAGCCCAACTTACATTCCATTGCCGTTGATGCAGCATCCAGTGGCAATCCGGGAATATTGGAATATCGCGGTGTCGATACCAAGACAGGAAAGCCACTTTTTAAGCAGGGCCCGTTTAATGAAGGCACCAATAACATTGGAGAATTTCTGGCAATTGTACACGGTTTGGCATATTTAAAACAACGAAAAAGCGACCGGATCATTTATACGGATTCCAGAACTGCCATGAGTTGGGTGCGAAAAAAAAGTTGTAATACCAAGCTCGTGGAAACAAAGAAAAACAAGGAATTGTTTGACCTTATCCGAAGGGCGATTGCATGGCTGCAGGCCAACCCTTATAATACGCCCATAGTAAAATGGGAGACGAGGGCGTGGGGCGAGATCCCGGCAGATTTTGGCAGAAAATAGTTGCCCGTGTTACCTGTTTTAAAATAACCTGTTGCAACCCGGGTCAGGGCTGCAAACAATTCCCTTTGAGAATTTACAAATTTGATGACAGCGTCACGTGCTATTGGTATTTCAAAAGTGTATATTTGCACCAAATTTCAAATCCTAAATGGGTAAACTTATAATTGTAGGTACAGTAGCCTTTGATGCGATCGAAACTCCTTTTGGTAAAACAGACAAGATCCTGGGAGGGGCCGCAACTTTTATCGCCCTGGCCGCTGCCCAGTTGAAGGTAGATACCGCCATTGTATCTGTTGTTGGAGGGGATTTTCCCCAGGCATACCTCGACCTCTTCACGGACAAAAATATAGACATTTCGGGCATTGAAATCGTCAAAGAAGGTAAGACCTTTTTTTGGAGCGGCAAATATCACAACGATCTAAACAGCAGGGATACTCTCGTTACAGAACTCAACGTCCTTGCCGAATTCAATCCTGTAGTCCCACACAGGTTCAAAGATGCTGATGTAGTCATGTTGGGAAATCTGCACCCCGACATTCAGATGAGCGTCATCAATCAAATGAAAGTAAAACCCAAACTGATAGTCCTCGACACGATGAACTTTTGGATGGATCATACTCTGGAAGCGTTGACAGAAGTCATTAAACATGTAGATGTACTCACCATAAATGATGAAGAGGCCAGGCAATTGACCAAAGAATATTCATTGGTAAGGGCCGCCACGCAGATCCATACCCTGGGTCCCAAATATGTAGTTATAAAGAAAGGGGAACACGGTGCCCTGCTGTTTCATGACGACAACGTATTTTTTGCGCCGGCATTACCCCTGGAGGATGTCTTTGACCCGACAGGCGCTGGGGATACATTTGCCGGTGGCTTTGTAGGCTATTTAGCCGAGACCGAAAATATTTCATTCAATAATTTGAAAAACGCGGTGATCCAGGGGTCTAATCTGGCTTCATTTTGTGTAGAGCGTTTTGGAACAGAGCGGTTGAATGATCTGAAAAAGCAGGAAGTAGAGGAAAGGCTTCATCAATTTAAACAATTGACCCAGTTTGATATTGAATTACAAAAATAAACACGCCTCGGATCAACGGGGCTTTTTTAATTTAATTGACCGATGAGTGATGCCATTAAGCACGAATGCGGAATTTCATTGATTCGTTTGTTGAAACCCCTGGAATATTACCAAAAAAAATACGGAAGTGCTTTCTTTGGGGTAAACAAGATGTACCTGATGATGGAAAAGCAGCACAACAGGGGTCAGGACGGTGCAGGTTTCGCCAGTATTAAATTAAATATGTCTGCTGGAGAACGATATATGAGCAGGGTCCGCTCCATAGAATCGCAACCTATCCAGGATATCTTTGACCAGATCAACCACAGGATCAACACGGCCTTAGCAGAAAATCCGGAATATCTCAACGATACGGAGCTACAGAAAAAAAAGATCCCCTACATCGGGGAACTTCTGCTGGGGCACGTTCGATATGGCACTTTCGGGAAGAACAGTATAGAAAGCGTTCATCCCTTTCTGCGGCAAAACAATTGGATGCACCGGAACCTCATCATTGCGGGTAATTTCAATATGACCAATGTAGATGTGCTCTTTGACAATCTCATTCAGTTAGGGCAACATCCAAAGGAAATGACGGATACCATCACAGTGATGGAGAAAATTGGTCATTTTTTAGATGATGCCGTCGCCAAACTCTACAAGAAGATCAAAAAAGAGGGACATTCCAAAATGGAAGCTTCACCCTTGATCGCGGAGCGGTTAAATGTAGCAAAGATCCTAAGAAAGGCTGCTAAAAACTGGGACGGTGGCTACGCATTGGCCGGTTTGCTCGGTCACGGTGATGCTTTTGTGCTAAGGGATCCTTCCGGAATACGGCCGGCATATTACTATAAGGACGATGAGGTAGTTGTCATTGCCTCAGAACGACCTGCTATTCAAACGGTATTCAATGTGAACTATGATATGGTGGAAGAGTTGGACCCGGGCCATGCCATCATCATTAAAAAAGACGGACAGGTCTCTGTTGAGGAGATCCTGGAGCCTGCGGAGCGGAAGGCCTGTTCTTTTGAACGCATCTATTTCTCCCGGGGCAGTGATAAAGAAATTTATCAGGAGCGCAAGGAATTGGGAAAACTAATTTTTCCTCAAATTTTAACGGCCATCAATCATGACATTAAGAACACTGTATTTTCCTATATTCCCAACACGGCCGAAACCTCCTTTTTAGGTATGGTTAAGGAAGCACAGAATTACCTCAACAAGAAAAAAGAGGAGCAAATACTGTCCAAAGGCGCCTCAATCAGCCGTGAACAGCTACATCAAATTCTTGACGTACGGCCAAGAATTGAAAAGGTGGCCATTAAGGACGCCAAGCTGAGGACATTCATCACCCAGGACAGCAGCCGGGATGACCTTGTTGCCCACGTTTATGATATTTCTTACGGTTCTGTCAATGCGGATGACATTCTGGTTATTATTGACGATAGCATCGTAAGGGGAACCACCTTAAAGAAAAGTATACTCCGCATCCTGGACAGGCTCGCACCAAAAAAGATCATCGTAGTGTCCTCAGCCCCTCAAATAAGGTACCCGGATTGTTATGGAATTGACATGGCCAAGTTAGAGGATTTTATCGCCTTTCGTGCTGCCGTTGCATTGCACAATGAACAAAAAACGATGTCTGTGGTAGACAAGATTTACCAGAAATGCATTGATCAGGTCCATACCCAGGACAAGGATGTTATTAATTATGTAAAAGAATTCTATGAGCCTTTTACCGCAGATGAGATATCCAAGAAAATCGGGGAATTATTAAGTCCAGAAGACATGAAGGCAGAGGTGCAAATCATCTATCAGAAGATTGAGAACCTACACCAGGCCTGCCCTAAAAACCTCGGAGACTGGTATTTTACCGGAAACTATCCCACACCCGGGGGAAATAAGGTGGTAAACAGGGCATTTATCAATTTTTACGAGGGGAAAAACCAAAGGGCGTATTAGCAATTTTATCGATGAAATGCACAAATTTGTGCATTTCATCGATAATTTGTGCTTGTTATCGTGTTTTTGGTCCTAACGGAATAAAGCCATTTACTTTAGACTTGCCATAGCATAAGTAGGTTAAGTTCATGGTAAGATTTGGGGCAAAAAAGGTGGAGACTTCTCCACCTTTTTTATTTTGTGCACTGAAATATTTACTTTCCTGGTGGTCAGTGAATTGCAAAAATTACTTCCAAATACTAAGACGGGTTCCTCCGATGATGCACATTTCAATCCATTGAAAAATGCATGTCAGATTGCGTCTTTATGTACGCTTTTTCTTCGACTGTTATAATACAATTACAACCATGAGGTATTTCACCTAATTAAAACGGCGTTCGTCCGAAACCTTTTTCTTCCTGCACCCTATGAACTACTTTTGGAGAACCATAGCATAAGTAGGTTAAGTTCATGGTAAGATTTGGGGAAAAAAGGCAGGATTAAATCCTGCCTTTTTTATTGCTGAAAATCAGAGTTTTAACAGTTTTGCTCCTCCAATTAATGTTCTCATCCCTAAAGTTTACAGATTTAAACGCTAAAATTTCTTAAAATTTCTTTGTTATTTCTCACAATACCAGTAATTTAGTAGTGCCATAGCATAAGTAGGTTAAGTTTATGGTAAGATTTGGGACGAAAAGGGTGGAGACTTCTCCACCCTTTTCTATTTTCTAAACGTAAAAAACCCATCCACCGGTCGGTGGATGGGTTTTTTACTCAATTTTCCTAAAATAAGGTAGCTCTCCCGTTATCTGTTTTCCGAATAGTTATCAGAAACCGCATCCCAGTCAATGACATTGAAAAAAGCATTGATATAATCGGGCCTTCTATTCTGATAATTCAGGTAGTAAGCATGCTCCCAGACATCCAATCCTAAAATTGGATGACCACCACAACCTGTATCAGGCATTAAAGGGTTATCCTGATTGGGTGTTGAACATATTTGCAACCTGCCTCCTTTATGAACACAGAGCCATGCCCAACCCGATCCAAATCTCGATCCGGCCGCGGCACTAAATTGCTCTTTGAATGCATCAAAGGAACCGAATGCATCATTAATAGCATCGGCCAATGCCCCGGAAGGATTTCCTCCTCCATTGGGGGACATGACTTTCCAAAATAATGAATGATTATAAAATCCGCCACCATTATTGCGCACCGCAGCATTCGACATGTCTAAATTTTCTAAAATATCCGTTATGGATTTCCCTGCAAGGGCTGTCCCTTCAAGAGCACCGTTTAATTTTGCAGTATATCCATTGTGGTGTTTGGTATGATGTATCTCCATAGTCCTGGCATCAATATGTGGTTCTAAAGCATCATATCCATAGGGTAATTCCGGTAATTCAAAAGCCATCTGTATCCTGTTTTTAAGTTAATAAATAGTGTTTACCAAAAATACGGTTTTTAACAAACATATTCACCAAATTATTTGTTAAGAACTCTTGGAGATTCCGTAATTTGCAGCTAAAACAAGGTGCAGCTTACACCCTATAAAATTTACAGTGCTTCCGCCGGTTCGGGCAAGACCTTCACCCTTGTAAGAGCATACCTTAAACTAATTTTAGCCCCGGGTTTTAACCATAATTTCAGGCAACTTCTGGCGATTACGTTTACCAATAAAGCAGTTGGTGAAATGAAACAGCGTATCCTGGGAAGTTTATATGAATTCAGCCGGGACAAGGAGGTCGGCAATCCCTCACCCCTGTTCCGTTCTTTACTCAGCGAACTCAGCCTGAGCCCGGAAGGGTTGCAAAGAAGATCCCGCAAAACGCTGAAGCAAATCCTGCATAATTATGCCTTCTTCGACATTTCAACCATTGATAAATTTACCCACAGGCTTATTCGAACCTTTGCAAAAGACCTAAAACTACCGCAAAATTTTGAGGTAGTCCTGGATACCGACCTCCTGCTCGATGAAGCCGTCAGCAGGCTTATTAGCAAGGCCGGGGCTGACAAAGAACTAACCGAGGTTCTCATCGAATTTGCCCTTGAAAAAATTGACGCTTCAAAAAGCTGGGACCTTTCATTTGACCTTAATAAAGTTGGAAAACTATTGTTCAATGAAAATCATCTCCCCCATCTCCAAAACCTGTTAACCAGGAAAATCCCGGATTTTCTGGCATTCAGGGGGGAAATAAAAGCCCGTGCCATAGCCCTCAAGGACAAAATCATACGTGCATCCGGGGACATCTTAAACATCATTGAAACAAATCATCTCGAATACAACAATTTTAAAGGGTCCTATTTTCCGAAGTTCATCCATAAACTTAGTTTAGGCGATTTAAGTATAGATTTTATGGCAGCCTGGAAGCAGAATTTCGATACGGAGCCCCTTTATAACAAGTCCTGCCCTGAAGAGATAAAAATTAGGCTGGACTCGCTGCATCGGGAATTTAATTCCCTCTTCCAGCAAATTAAATCGTCCTGGTATCAAAGGGCCCTCCTGCAAAACATTTACGATAATCTGGTTCCCCTTACCATCCTCAATTCAATGCAGCAGGAGCTACTGTCGTTGCAGGCGGAACGAAATCAGCTCCCTATTACTTCTTTCAATGGTATTATTTCCGGCGAAATAAAAAACCAACCCGCTCCTTTTATATATGAGCGCATTGGTGAAAAGTACCGTCATTATTTTATTGATGAATTCCAGGACACCTCAGAAATGCAATGGAAAAATCTTATTCCCTTAATCAGCAACGCCCTGGAAAGTGAAGATGAGCAAGGAGAAAAAGGCTCTTTACTACTGGTAGGTGATGCCAAACAAGCCATCTATCGCTGGAGGGGTGGGAGGGCAGAACAATTCCTTAACCTTTTATCATTGTCAAGCCAGCCTTTTGTAGTAGCTCCCGAAATAATGGACCTGCCTGTTAATTATCGTAGCGGGAAGGAAATCGTGAATTTTAACAACTCTTTTTTTACGACCACCAGCTCATCTTTATACAGGGACGAATACCGATCCTTGTTTGTCGAAGGAAACAAACAGAATTACCATACCAGCGAGGGTGGCTTCGTAGAATTGTCCTTTCTGGATAAGGATGACAGGAAAACCATGGATGAGAAATATTGCAAAAAGGTATTGCAGACAATAAGAACGGCGACAGAGTGTGCCTATGAATATGGAGACATTTGCATTTTAACCAGAAAGCGCAGTCAGGGTGTTACCTTGTCCGACTTCCTTATGCATCACAACATTCCTCTTGTATCAGCAGAGACCCTGTTGCTAAAAAGCAATCAGAAAGTGGCGTTTCTCATACGTCTGTTACGTTATTGCTCACATCCGCACGACCTTGAAAATGTATATGATATCCTGTATTTTCTTGAGGGCAACGCCGATAAAAAACACCGTTTTATTCAGGAAAATATCGAAAACTTAAATGAAGCCGTATCTGAGTATTTCGGTTTTGAATTTGAGTACCTGAAAAAACTATCGGTTTATGACGGCCTGGAATATGCCATTGGACAATTTAAACTGGCTGCCTCATCAGATGCCTATCTTACCTTCTTACTGGATGAAGCTTTGCAGGTGGAACAGCAAGAAGATAGCGGCATTGGTACTTTTTTAAATTACTGGGAGAAAAATCAGGACAAACTTAGTATTGTTGCTCCTGAAAATATGAACGCCGTACGTATTATGACCGTGCATAAAGCGAAGGGACTCGAATTCCCATTTGTCATTTTTCCATATGCCAACACCCATATCTATAATGAAATAGATCCCAAACTCTGGTTGCCCCTGAATATGCCGGATAGCTATGGATTTAAAGAAGTGCTGATCAGCAAAAAACAGGAGGTCGTCCATTATAGTGAGCAAGCCCAACTACTGTACGAGGAAGAGCAGCACAAACTTGAACTGGATGCTTTTAATTTGCTCTACGTAGCCCTGACAAGGGCTGTAAGCTCGCTTTACATTATTACGGAAATGGACCTCACCCCGGATGGATCGCCAAAGCCTGCATATTACTCCGGTCTTTTTATTCAATACCTGATGGAACAAGGCCTTTGGACAGGAGGAAGGTCAACCTATTCGTTCGGGACTTTACAACCCAAGGAACCGCTAAAAATTACAAACCTGCCTGAAAATAGCGTTCCCTTCATGTACAGCCAAAAGGACCGCCCGGATCTCAGGATCCTGACCATCTCCGGAATGCTATGGGATACAGACCGGGAAGAGGCCTTAAGCAGGGGAACCATTATTCACCGGCTTATGGAGTTGGTCCTCTCCCGGGAAGACATCAACCCTGCTTTGGATCGTCTGATAGCCAAAGGCATTATTGAAGAAAGCGAAGGGGGGCTGTACGGAAAGATTGCAGAAAACATTGTCGGCCACCCAAAACTCCGGACATATTACCAAAATGGGCCAGACATAAGAAATGAAAGGGAAATAATTGGGGAAAATGGCCTAATTTTAAGGCCTGACAGGTTAGTGATTGATGGTAAAAAGGCAACCATCATCGACTACAAGACCGGCAGGCAGGATTTGAAATATTCTGAACAGCTCTGTGCCTATTCCAATGCCCTGCTTGCCATGGGATACCTGGTTGAGCATAAGATCATTGTCTATATCGATAAAGAGGTTCAACCCGTTTTTATATAACCTATCATGTACGGAAACATCAAACAACATTTACTAGAGGAACTCGAAAATATCAGGGAGGCCGGCCTGTATAAAAAAGAGCGCATAATAACGTCGGCCCAGGGAGCCATTATTAAACTTAATACCGGAGAGGAGGTCATTAATTTCTGTGCCAACAATTACCTGGGATTGTCATCTCACCCGGAGGTGGTACAGGCAGCAAAGGATACCCTGGACACCCATGGTTTTGGGATGTCATCCGTTCGCTTCATCTGTGGTACCCAGGATATCCACAAGGAGCTGGAGAAGAAAATTGCAGCATTTTATGGTACAGAGGATACCGTTTTATATGCGGCCGCCTTTGATGCCAATGGTGGGGTTTTTGAGCCCCTTTTTACGGCAGAAGATGCCATTATATCCGATGCTCTCAACCACGCCTCCATTATAGACGGTGTCCGACTTTGCAAAGCCAAGCGTTACAGGTACGCCAACTGTGATATGGCTGATCTGGAACAGCAGTTACAGCGGGCAAATGCCGATAACAGCAGGTTTAAGATTATTGTTACGGACGGGGTCTTTTCAATGGATGGCGTACTGGCCCCTCTTGATAAAATATGCGACCTGGCCGAAACATACGATGCCCTGGTGATGATAGATGAATGCCACGCAACCGGATTTATAGGTAGACAGGGGAAGGGAACACTGGAAGAAAAGGGCGTTCCCGGGAGAATAGATATCATAACCGGGACCCTGGGGAAGGCACTTGGCGGGGCTATGGGCGGTTATACCACCGGAAAAAGGGAGATCATTGAACTCCTGAGGCAACGTTCAAGGCCTTATTTATTTTCCAATTCACTGGCACCAGCCATCGTGGGGGCCTCTATTAAGGTTTTTGAAATGTTGGGCAGGGACACCTCACTGCGGGATAAACTGGAAAGAAATACCACTTATTTTAAAAAAGGCATGAAGGAAGCAGGTTTTGATATTGTGGAAGGGGACTCCGCAATCGTACCTGTGATGCTGTATGATGCCAAACTTTCACAGCAGATGGCGAGTATGTTGTTAGAAAAAGGTATTTATGTAATAGGTTTCTTTTATCCCGTTGTACCCAAGGAAAAAGCCAGGATTCGCGTACAGCTATCTGCCTCCCATGAGGTGGAACACTTAGATCGGGCAATTAGTGCATTTACCGAGGTGGGAAAAGCATTAAAAATCGTTTAAGTGTCATTTTTAACACCTGAAATGCGTTAAAAAAAATGGGAAATTGATTTTGTTAATAATTTTTAACAACTTACATTTGCAGCTAATAAACACTTAAACTTAAAAATTTGAACATGAAACAGCTTAGCAGATTATTGGTTGTTGGCCTACTTGTTTTGGGGTTTAACAACGTACAAGCACAGGATGAAAATAATCCTTGGCAAGTTAGCTTTGGTGCGAACGCAATAGACGTTTTCCCTACTAACGACGAGGATGCCTCTTATCCTACTGGTACATTATTTAGTGAGTACTTCAATGCAAATGATCACTGGAACATTTTGCCATCTATTTCTTATGTTGCTGTTACCAAATCAGTTGGCGACGGCTTTTCCATAGGAGCTAGAGGTTCTTTGAACAGAATCAGTAAATTGGGTGATGTTGATGCAGACGATCTTTCTCACTATGCTGTTGATGGTATCATCAAATATCAATTATTAAAAAATACGGTTGTGGATCCGTTTGTTGAGATCGGCGGTGGATACACCTGGATAGATGAAATTGGTGCCGGTACTGTAAATGGTGGTATTGGTGTGAATTTCTGGTTCACAGACAATATTGGGCTTACCCTTCAAACACAATATAAGCACGCGTTTGAAGATTACGGCGTTAAACATTTCCAACATCTGGCTGGTCTTGCCATTAAATTCGGTGGCACCGATACGGATGGAGATGGAATCTACGATAAGGATGACGCCTGTCCCGAAGTTGCCGGATTGGCAGCTTTCAACGGTTGTCCTGATTCTGACGGCGACGGTATAGAAGATGGCAAAGACAGTTGTCCTAATGAAGCTGGTTCTAAAGAAATGAACGGTTGTCCTGATTCAGATGGTGACGGTATCGCCGACAAAGACGATGCCTGTCCAAACGAGGCTGGCCTTGCTGCCTTAGCCGGTTGTCCGGATGCTGACGGAGACGGTGTAGCTGATAAAGATGATCAGTGTCCTAACGAAGCTGGTCCTGCTGATAATAATGGATGCCCATGGCCAGACAGAGACGGAGACGGTGTATTGGACAAAGATGACCAATGTCCGGATATAGCCGGAACTGTAGCCAACAATGGTTGTCCTGAAGTTACTGAAGAAGTTCAGAAGCAATTGAACGAATACGCAAGAAC
>DATGCB010000206.1:0-11203 GCA_035312365.1 Eudoraea sp.
CTTCTTCATTTTCTTTGTTCATCCAAAGAAAACGAAGCAGGGCCGAAAGAAAAATGTACGGTGTACATTTTGAGTGAGGAGCCAGATGGCGCGCAGGCCTTACTGACAACCAGCCGAATCATCTCGCCCATAATTTAGAAGGTACATCGTACCTTCCAAATCATTGGCGTCCGAGGAATTTTTCGACAAGAGCCGAAAACCAGCTTCAAAACTCCGCGCTGTCCGCCGTCCGGCAGACAGCTGAATCTCGGAGCTTTTAAAGCTTATTCTGCGGATAAGGAAATCCTTTTATTAACGAGGTTTTTTATATTCCGGCCTATTTTTTCTTTTGGTAGTAAATCAAGGGGATTGTACAAAGGATGAAGGAAGCGGTCCATAGAGCATTTTGTGAAACTAAAGCAGCCTGGGCAGCGCTGCGTACAAAGTGCTTGGATTTCAAGAAAAGAAAAATCCATTACAACATGGAACATGGTCAATGTTGCAAATCGTTTTTTATCTTTGAATTGTAATTTTACCCAGCCATGGAACATAAAATCCTATCCCATCAACAGATCCAGCATAAGATTCGCAGAATTGCCTATCAGATTTACGAAGCTAATGTTAACGAGAAGCTACTGGTGATTGCGGGTATTGCTGGCGGAGGGTTACAATTTGCACGTAAAATTCAAAGCGTTTTAAAAAAAATTACCCCCGCGGAAGTCATTTTGTGCAAGGTAATGATGGACAAGCGCAATCCCTTAAAAAGCGGGGTGACCACCTCGATTTCAGCATCGGAGTATGCCAACAGGTCCGTGGTTTTGGTCGATGACGTTCTCAACTCGGGAACAACGCTGATCTATGGGGTACATCATTTTTTAAAGACGCCTCTGAAACAATTGAAGACCGCCGTTCTGGTAAACCGGAATCACAAGAAATACCCGGTGAAAGCGGATTACAAGGGGATCTCACTTTCCACCTCCCTTCACGAACATATCCAGGTGGAATTCAAGTCGAAAAATGATGCTGTTTACTTAGCCTAGCAGTGCTTTGATCTCATCCGCAATGCCTTCTGCCTCTTTATGGTCACAGTTGATACTATAACTGGCCATGCTGTAAAACGGACTTCGTTCAAACAGGTGTTTGCCTATAAATTCAGGCAGTTCATTGTCGTCCAAATGCCTGATCAGTGGCCTTTGGTCTTTTTCTTTAAACAATCGCCGGACCAGCTCGGGGATACTGACTTTCAGGTAAAAAACACCCCCGGATTCTTCAAGCATGGTATGCATATTTCCGCTGTAACACGGGGTACCTCCACCGGTGGCGATGACCAAATCCTCATTCTCTGCCAGGACTTCCCGCAGAAATTCATGCTCTTTTTTCCTGAAATAGACCTCACCCTTCTCCTTAAAAATATCGGTGATCCCGGCCTCCAGTTTTCCTTCAATATATTCGTCCAGGTCCAGGAATCTCATGCCTGATTTTTGCGCCAATAGCCTTCCTACGGTCGACTTCCCACTGGCCATGTACCCCACAAGGACGATCTTCATACTTTAACTTTTTGTAAAAGTGGGTCAAAAAAGGAGGAATTCAAAGAAAAGATAAATTTATCCGTAAATCGACTTGAAAAATTAAGAATTGATAGTATATTTGCACCCTCCTACGCCGCCCCTGCGGTGCAGTTTCGGAGGGTATGGCCCTCCTTCATTAAATTTTAGACCTGGTAGCTCAGTTGGTAGAGCATCTCCCTTTTAAGGAGAGGGTCCTGGGTTCGAGCCCCAGCCAGGTCACCAGAGAGCCAAGATTGGGCTGGAATTCTAAAGCGAACAAAACAATAGCTCGCTTTTTGTTTTGTAAGCGAAGGAATTCCATGTGCGCCAGCACATCAATCTTGTTTTTGACCTTGGGACGGCTGGGTCCAACGAGCGACTATCCTATCGCGTAGCCTTTGGCGGAGGTGGGGAGCGAAGTTAACCCCAGCCAGGTCACTTTAAGACCTTCAAAATTATTCAAAAAGTCCTAAAACGTACTGTTTTAGGGCTTTTTTATTTTTCTCGTATTCATTTGATATCAAAACGATCCATCTGTCGCGGTGCCCTATTCGGTGCCCCATTATGGAATTCGCAAATAGGGCACCGAATCAATGTTAAAAAATTGGTTATCAATTTTTTACAAAGGATTTATAATCAAATTGAATTAAGAAAAATCGCTTTCAAATGGAGACCCATTCCTTCTCGGTTTTAAGCTACCTCAGAAACGGTAAGTTAGACAAACCTGGCAAAGCCCCAATTTATCTAAGGATCACGGTAAATGGCTTAAGGGCAGAATTTAGTATTAAACGAAAAATAAGGCCTGAAAAATGGTGTTCCGTTGAGGGAAGGGTCAAGGGTCCGAACCTTAAAGCAAAAGCCCTGAATCATTACATGGATGAACTGGAATCCAAAGCTTATGACATTCATTCCAAACTGGTAATCAAAAAGAAACCATTTAATGCGGAACTTATTAAAAACAAGCTGTTGAACAAAGAAGATAGGTATAAAACCCTACTTTCAATTTACGATGAACACAATACCCGGATTGAGCAGTTAGTGGGTCTGGATTATTCTTACGGAGCCTACAGGCGACATATACGCACTCGGAATCACCTCGCCGCTTTTATCAAAAAAGAATTTAAGTTGGCAGATCTATTTATCATAGAAGTGGACTTAAAGTTTATCAATCGTTTTCACCATTTTTTAAAGACAAAAAAAATTGGCAACCAAAATACCATTACCAAATACGTTGTCAACTTTAAAAAAATCATGCGCATCGCTTTTGCTAACAATTGGGTCAAGAAAGACCCTTTTTATCATTGGAAAGCTAATTGGAAAAAGGTGGAAAGAGACGTTTTGACGGATGCCGAACTTCGGACTATAATGGAAAAAGAACTTCCCCTGAAACGCTCAGAACAAGTACGCGATATCTTCGTATTCTGCTGCTTTACCGGATTGGCATATGTGGACGTCCATAAGCTTTCAAAAAATCATATTGTATTGGGAATGGATGGTAATCGGTGGATAAAAATAAATCGCTCAAAAACCGATTCCAGAAGCACCATTCCCCTACTCCCCGCTGCACAGGAAATTCTCTCCAAATATGTCGATCATAAGCAAAAATCGATGAATGGATCGTTACTTCCCGTAATTAGCAACCAGAAGACCAACGCATTTCTAAAAGAAATTGCAATTCTTTGCAATATTGAGAAAAACTTGACTTTCCATTTGGCCCGGCATACGTTTGCCACAACCGTAACGTTAGCAAACGGAATTCCCATTGAATCAATTAGTAAGATGCTAGGACATCAGTCTCTCAAGACCACTCAGATCTATGCTAAGGTTATTGACAAGAAACAGAACGATGACATGAATATTTTAAGGGGAAAGTATCAATATTTGATATAAACTTGTGATTTCATTTGTCCTGTAAAACGTTAGTTATATGGCTCCATTTATTTTGGATATTTCATAACGGGAATTAGTTAAAGGCGGTAATAACCATTTCATATATAGGATTCCCCAACTAATGGATACCAATAACGCATATACGGAAGCAGCTTTCTTTCTGATTTCGTGCAAACGAGTTGCCCATAAAAATTTAATAAACCCGGAAATTTCCTAACGAGGGGGTTCACAATGGGATAAAGTGATTATTTTTGAGTAAATTCAATGCCCCGCCAATCCCGTAATTCCCAAGCTATGCCAATCTATATGGATCGCCACGACGTTTCAGAAGAAGTAACCGCAAAAATCGTGGCACAATTGCACCACGAAGATTTAAAGATCCAGCATAAATATAACTGTAGGGGGCTTACCTATTGGTTCGATGACAAACGAAAGACCGCTTTTTGTTTGATCGAAGCCCCCAACAAAGAAGCGATCCAGACGATGCACAACGATGCACATGGCGAAGTTGCCAATAGAATAATAGAAGTGGACGGCCAAATTGTGGAATCGTTCTTGGGCCGTATCGAAGATCCTAAAAAATCGCAAAATACCACATTGAACATTATCAACGATCCGGCTTTTAGGACCATTATGGTAACTACGGTCAAAAGATTATCATTTAAAAAATTAACGGTCAAGGAATTACATTGTGCTGTTCAGGACCATAATCGGGCGATGTCCAAAACCGTCCATAGCCATAAGGGAAGGATTGTCAGACAAGAAACGGATTATTGCTTGACTTCCTTTGATTCCGTCACCAATGCCGTTCTATGCGCCATTGCCATCAATGCAAAACTTGAACAGACTCTCCATAAACTCTATGGTGCCCACTTAAAATTAAATATTGGTCTAAGTGCCGGCGCTCCCGTAACCAAGAAGGATGGCATATTCGAAGATACCATTAAATCGGCCGAACGCATTAGTACTATTGCCCAGGATAAAATTACGATCTCATCGGATGTCAGGGACTTGTACGAAAGCGAGAATTTGAATACGACATTGGATAAGCAATTGGTCGATACATTAAGTCCGGCCAATGAAAGTTTCCTTAATTTTTTGATGGACTTCACCGAGCGGGAATGGCAGAACAACACTTTAAGCGTCGATAACTTTTGTAAAGGCCTAGGGTACAGCAAATCGCAGCTCTATCGAAAAATGATGGCCACAACTGGGAAGGCACCCAATGGTTTCATACACGATTATAGATTGGATAAGGCACTGAAATTATTGGAAAAAAAAACAGAAAATATTTCAGAAGTTGCCTTTGAAACGGGTTTTAATAGCCCGGCCTATTTTTCAAAATGTTTTTCGGACAAATTCGGCATCCTTCCTTCGAAATATGCCCTACAGTATCTTTATTGATTTCCATTGCAGCTCATTTTTGACAGACCGTTCAAAATTGTAAGTATTTGAACCAAACTTAGCGGTGTGTAGTAAAATATCTGTATAGTTTTGGAGCACACCCATAAATGGAAAAAATCATGGAAAGAACACTTTTTGAAAGACTGGGGGGAACCCAAGGTATCTCCTTAATAGTCGATGACACCGTCGAGGCACATATGAACAATTTGGCTATAAATGCCCGTTTCCTTCCCTATAAGGAACAACCGGAACGTTTGGCAATCCTTAAAAAACATACCGTTGACTTTTTTAGTGCAGGTAGCGGAGGTCAGGTAGCCTATACGGGAAGGGATATGGTTACCACCCATACCGGGATGAACATTAGTCCTGAGGAATATATGCATGTCGTCGATGATATTTTTTTGGCACTGGATAAAAACGACGTTACCCAAGAAACCAAAAAGGATGTCCTGGCCATTCTGTGGTCTTTAAAGGGTATGATCATATCACAATAATCACAAGAAGTAACTTTAATATAGAAGGAAATGACAGTGGTAGTAAAAGAATTGGGTAACCAGAAAATAGAGGCTCTTGCCGCAAAGTTGCAAGGTAAAATAGTTATGCCAACGGATGCCGACTATACCGAGGCCCGAAAGGTCTATAACGGCATGATCGATAAACATCCTGGAATGATCGTAAAGTGTTTGGATGTTGCCGATGTTGTTAATGCCGTAAACTTTGGGAGGGAAAACAACCTGTTGGTAGCCATCCGGGGTGGCGGCCACAATGGTGGCGGTTTGGGTATTTGCAACGAAGGCCTGGTCATAGACCTGTCCGGAATCAAATATGTTCGGGTGGATACTTCCGACAACACGGTCCGCGTAGGTGGCGGAAACCTCTGGCGCGAAGTAGACCATGCAACGCACGCGTTCGGCCTGGCCGTTCCAGCGGGCATCGTTTCTTCAACAGGGGTAGGGGGACTAACGCTGGGCGGGGGAGTGGGACATCTTTCCCGGAAATACGGATTGACCATAGATAACCTCTTGGAAGCGGATATGGTCTTGGCCGATGGCTCCTTGGTAACGGTAAACGCCGACCTGTATCCGGACCTGTTTTGGGCCATTCGCGGTGGTGGCGGGAATTTCGGAATCGTAACCTCCTTTAAATTTCAGGCACATCCCGTAAAGACCGTTTTTGGTGGACCCACCTTATGGCCCATCGAACAGACGGAAGAAATAATGGAATGGTATGACGGATTTCTAAGCAATGCCCCGGATGAACTGAACGGCTTTATAGCAACCATGGTCATTCCCGGGCCGCCGTTTCCGGAGCATTTGCACAAGAAGCAATTTTGTGGAATAGTCTGGTGCTATACAGGTGATATGGACAAAGCCAAGGAGGTGTTCAAACCTGTTTTGGAAAAGAAACCGGTATTCGAGCATGTAGGCGAAATGCCCTATCCAACGATGCAATCGTTATTTGATGGTTTGTTTCCACCGCACATGCACTGGTATTGGAGAGCGGATTTTTTTGACGGACTGGGGCCGGAAATAAGCGCTCAGCATCTGAAATTTGGCTCGAACATTCCCACCCCATTATCCCAAATGCATTTATATCCCATAAGTGGGGCTGCGGGCAGGGTAGCTGCGGATAAAACCCCTTGGGCCTATCGTGATACCAAATATGCGGGCGTAATCGTCGGTGTTGACCCGGATCCCAAAAATGCGGATAAAATCACCAACTGGTGCAAGGACTATTGGACGGCATTGCATCCCTTTTCCTCTGGAGGGGCCTATTCAAACTTTATGATGGATGAAGGGCAAGACCGTGTGAAGGCCAGCTATAGGCACAACTATCCTCGCCTGGTAGAAATCAAAACCAGATATGATCCGCAAAACCTATTTAGGGTCAATCAGAATATCAAGCCTAAAAATAGCGAATGAATATATTAACTCCCTATATGATGGGGGCAAAAACTAAAATCATGAAAATCAGAAAAGAAGACATTCCTATTACCATACAAGCTCCCAACACCATTATGCGCGCCATTACGGATTGCGGGGGTATGACCTTAGGTTTTAACGAATTGCCAAAAGGCACCGATTTTGCGCCCTTGTTACAGGGGTTGGATAACGACAGTTGCCTTTGCCCACATTGGGGCTATGTACTTGAGGGCAAGATAAAGCTCATTTACGATTCCGGAAAAGAGGAAACGGTTGGCGCTGGTGAGGTCTATTATTGGCCCGCCGGCCATACGGCAATCGTTCAGGAAGATGTTAAACTACTGGAATTCAGTCCTACAAAAGAACTTAATGAGGTCATGGCCCATGTTGGCAAGAAAATGGCAGAAATGGGGGGATAGGGGCTGATAGCGCAAAAACTTCCCTATCGATCTTGGGAATAAAAGCAATCAGCCGAATAATCCATAGTACCGAAATTGCCGGGTTTTTCGGGTGGCTAGCCCGTATAGAACTTGTTCCTTGAACGCTGCGGCGTAATCCATAAACCCAAAAGGGATCATTTGCCGCTTATCATGGCAAGGGACCTTATTCCGTTTTTCCTTGCCCGTTCAAAAGTTTTTATCAGAATAGGAGAACTCCCGCTCACTCGCAAGGTCAGCACTAGATTTCCGGGATTGGCAAGCAACTTTAAATGCTATCGAAGATTTTCGTCAAAGGATAATCGTTGTCGAGGCCCGTACTAAAGCCGGTAAAGTCGTTGGGTAATTACATCGACCTTTTTGCACTAGGAAAAGGTGGCCATTGACCATATCGGCGCAATGTGACCCACTTTTTGCGCTTCCACCATCGTCAAAAACTAAAATATGCTTTTTTACGTAAACAGCATCTTGTACCTGTTCGAACAGAACATAACTACGGCGGGCGAAATACTGTCAGTCATTTGTTTTGCCCAGAGCCCTGCTAAAGACGGTCGGTCAAACTGTCAAGACTGCGAATATCAGTGCTGCTGATGGGCTAAGGGACGGTTAATCGATATTCGAATTTAATGCAATCCCATAAAACGGCCATTAAATAGAACAGATGAGTGAAATGGGTTGAGTGCTATAAATCGTTCCCTTTACGCGGCAGTTCAAAAATTAAGATTTAACGGTTTGGCTCGTATGTTTGATTAATTATAAATATTCAATTATTGAATAGATTAACTTGGAGTTGTAACCATATCAAAAAGCATAGGAAAAAATCCAATCAAACGATTGTTTTATAGATACCCGGAAAATTTCAGAAGATTATTCAGAACGAAAATCAGGTAAGCTATTTATCGGTTTTGGGTTTATCTAAAAGTGTCTAATACACCATGGGTATAGCCTACGCATTCAGAGAGTCCGGAAATAACATCCTTGGCATCCTTTTCATACTCAATGGCCATCACCCCGGCAAAATTAATTTCTTTCAAGGCTTTTAGGACGGCCGGGATATCGATAATACCTCTTCCGAACTCCACTGACTTTCCTTCAGAGCCTACAATGTCTACATCCTTAAGGTGCATATCATATAACCGATCGGCATAGGCTTTAAGGCTTTCAACGGGATCCAGCCCGAGTCGCTGTACATGACCTATGTCGATACAAAGTCCAATTCTCGGATCAAGGGTTTTGATTTTGTCGTAAACCACTTCCGGGGTGGGGTACACCTCATCTCCCGGGCCATGGTTATGAATTGCAAGTTTTATGTTGGTTTCCTTTACTTTCATTTCAACCAAATTCAACAAATCGTGATTGGGTACCCCAATAATCACTTCTAAATTGGCAGCTTTTGCATACCTAAAAGCGTTTACGACCTCTTCCTCGGATTTCATATATATTACGCCTGCCCCATAGAGGCTGAGTCCCGCTTTATTCACCTTTTCCAGAATGTTTGCAATTTCTTCCTCACTACTCTCAAGCGGCATATGCATACTTTTGATTGCAATCTTTTTAAGATTTAACCTCTTGGCCATAGCCAGGGTTTCATCCAAACTATATTCCCGGACGGAATAGGAAGCCAAACCGAGGGTCAACCCTGAAGTTTCTTCGCCTCCAAGGCCAGGGTAATCATAATTTTTGAGTGACGAAGCTTTTAAAATGTTGGTTGTAGCCGCTATCCCAGTGAGTCCTAGTACTTTTAAAAATGCGGTCCTTGAGTATTTCATGATTTATTGTTTTGTTATTTGCTGTAACTGGTTTTTATAAACATTCTTTGTATTACTTATCGGGAACATCTCATATAATCGACATTATCTTGTAGCTTTTTTATTCAATATTCGCTAAGTACTATCTCATTCGTATCGGTCAAAACCGAATAAACGGCATAGGAACCTAAATTGTCTTTTTGAATCCTGGGTCTGAACAGGTGTTTCTGTTCACCTTGTTTACTGACCACCACATTCTTCCACCCACTGGGCACGTAGGTTTTTAGGGTAATTGGGACATTGTAAATTTCGGGATCAAGCCCGCATGAAATATTCACTACGATGGTATCATCGTTTAGTTTGATATCTATTTCCGAACTTTTGCGTTCGCGTATATATTTTGTTACCTCCGCGAAAGGGGCAATCCATAAATTTGCCTCCTTTTCCTTCATATAGCTGAAATATTCTTCAAACTCTGGAGCGTTTTTGGGTTCCCAACCAATTCCGTTGACCCCATGAAAAACGAGTACCAACCAGATATTATCGTTTGCTAGACAGGTGTCCACCCAAGATTTCATTAATTCCATACTGTGATTGGTAAGTGCTCCCCTTTGCCATTGCACATATTCCTTGTCTGAAGCATCGGGTTGCTTTTCACTGGATCTGTTAAGTTCGTCCAAATAAGATTCTGGCATCCGGTTTCGAAGGGCGGGATAAATTTTATGTGCATATTCCATAACCCTTTCGTTTTCCGTTCCATAGGGACATTCCGCGGAAAACGTATATTTCTTTCCCAGAAATCTTTGAATATCTGCTTTTCTTTGTTCCAGTTCATATATCAAATTAGCCTCATCCAATACCGCTAATCGAGGGTGTGTTACGGAATGACTGGCGATTTCGTGACCCTCGGCAGCATATATTTTATACTGCGACCATGAAGTAGTATCCACGGAATTGTTATGAAAAACGACATCATCCGTATTTTTTAGTTTTCCATTTCTGAGTTTTTCGAACGCCTCATCAATCAGCGCATGGGCTTCTATGATTTTTCCGGACTCAAAGAGCGAACCGGCTTTTGTATGATAATCAGCGGCTTGTGTAGTTCCGGTAAAACTGATTAAAGATGCTCTTTCAAAAAAGTTGTCCGCATTGGTTTTAGTGGTGATGGTCTCCTTGATTATTTCTTCACCTGGTCTTCCAATAAACTTGCCTTTGGCCGACCCATCTACTTTTCCGGTAATGATGTAAAATGTTCCCTTTAAGCCCAAATTGTTCAAAATTGGCCTTGCAACTGTCAGCTGGTTTATTATGCCATCATCAAAAGTTAGCGATATGGCCGATCGCTTATCGCCCTGCCATTTGGCAATTACTGTATGGCCCACATTTTCTTCAATTTTGGTAGTACATGAGATAAAGAGTAATCCCAGCAAGAACAATGAAATTATATTTTTCATCCTAAAAAATTCTGATCGGTAAACATCCTTAATTTGATATTTATTCAACCTTCCGGTTGAATTATTCTATCCAGGTCAGATCTTTTCAGGAACAATAAATTCGCCACGATAATTCCGTGTTAGCATCTTATCTGCTTCGGCGTCGTTGACAAAAGTCTCTGAATGGGGATTGAACGTTAAAACACGACCTAATCTGTAGGCAATGTTACCCAGGTGGGCTAATCCGGAGGATAGGTGAGCCGTTTCAACAGGTCCATTCAAAATTGATTTGTCATGCTTGCGAACCGCTTCGATAAAATTGGCAAAATGACCATCAGTACCGCCATCTCCCCGAGCCATTCCCGTTCCCGAATTCCCACCGTCATCCCCTGATTTACCAGGTTCCCTGTTCTGTCCCAAATAGGTTTTGTACTTGTCATAGCCATCTACTACCAATATTCCCTTATCCCCATAGAAAATGTTACCAACGCCGGCACCCCCTTCGGTGTTCGTACACCATGGGCGTACCTCAAATTGAATGATTTTCTTTTCCTCAGGATAATGATACACAGATGTAAGTACTTCAGGTACCTCTTTGCAATCATCCCAAAGGAATTTGCCGCCCATCGATGTAATCTTTGTAGGAAGGCCAACATCCAAACCCCACATGCAAAGATCGGTTTCATGAATACCCTGATTGCCAACGTCACCATTGCCGTAGTCCCAGTGCCAATGCCAGTTATAATGTACCAGATTTCTTGTGAACGGGCGTTTTGGGGCAGGTCCCGTCCATAAATCGTAGTCGATACCCGCTGGAACTGGAGAGAATCCCTGGTCACCGAT
>DATGCB010000207.1:0-3831 GCA_035312365.1 Eudoraea sp.
GAATGACTTGTGCATGGGTTAACCAACATAAATTGAAATACAATTAAAACCACCCATCACCCCTCCCGGGGGGCGGGAAAACGCTTATGGAAACATTAAAGGAGAAAAATTTCAAAAAAAAGAAACAGGTTGCAATCAAAATCAGTGGGGCGGAGGCGATCATACATTGTCTTCTGGCTGAAGGGGTTGATTTGATCTATGGATATCCCGGTGGAGCCATCATGCCTGTTTACGATGAATTATACAAATTTCAGGACAAGCTTTCCCACATTCTTACCAGGCACGAGCAGGGGGCTGCACATGCAGCTCAGGGTTATGCACGGGTAACCGGCAAGGTTGGAGTGGCTATAGCCACTTCCGGTCCGGGGGCGACAAACCTTGTAACCGGCTTAGCCGATGCCCAGATAGATTCCACGCCCATCGTATGTATTACAGGACAGGTCCCAAGGCACTTATTGGGCTCAGATGCCTTCCAGGAAACCGATATCATAGGGATTTCCACCCCCGTTACCAAATGGAATTACCAGATAACCAAAGCCTCTGAAATCCCGGAGATCATGGCCAAGGCATTTTATATTGCCAAATCGGGGAGGCCAGGGCCGGTATTGGTGGATATTACTAAGAATGCCCAGTTTGATGAGTTGGAGTTCAGTTACGAACATTGTACGGGGGTACGTAGCTATAACCCCGTTCCGGAACCGGATGTCAAAGTTATTGAGTCCGCTGCTGCAGCGATAAATAAGGCAAAAAAGCCTTATATCATTTTTGGTCAGGGGGTCATTCTCGGAGAAGCTGAGGAACAATTGAAACAATTGGTGGAAAAAGCCGGGATACCGGCTGCATGGACCATCCTGGGGTTATCGGCGATGGATACAAACCATCCCCTAAATGTTGGTATGGTAGGCATGCACGGGAACTATGGACCGAATATTTTAACGAATGAATGCGATGTTCTCATCGCTATCGGGATGCGCTTCGATGACCGCGTAACAGGCGATCTGAATACCTATGCCAAACAGGCAAAAGTGATACATTTTGAAATAGACCCTGCAGAGATCAACAAAAATGTCACAGCAGATATAGCCGTCCTCGGAAGTGCCCGGGAAACCCTGAAACTGTTGTTGCCAATGATAAAGGAAAACTCCCATGAGGCATGGCGCGACGTCTTCAGGAAAAAGTATCAGGAGGAATATGACATGGTCATTAAAAATGACCTGTATCCTGCCACGGAAGGCCTCACCATGGCAGAGGTTATCGAAGAAATAAACCTGGCTTCAAAAAACGGGGCCGTCATTGTGACCGATGTCGGCCAGCACCAAATGGTGGCCTGCAGGTACGCCAGGTTCAACCAAAGAAAAAGTAATATTACCTCTGGCGGGCTGGGGACCATGGGCTTTGCCTTGCCGGCCGCTATCGGGGCCAAAATGGGCGCCATGGACAGGGAGGTTGTAGCCATTATTGGCGATGGCGGCTATCAGATGAATATCCAGGAATTGGCCACCATCTATCAGAATAAGACACCTTTGAAAATTGTTGTTTTAAATAATGATCATCTGGGGATGGTGCGCCAATGGCAGGAGTTATTCTTTGAGAGCAGGTATGCGTCTACCGTCATGACGAATCCTGATTTTGTTAAGATCGCCGAGGGATATCATATCAAAGCCCGGGGCGTGAAGGACCGGAAAGACCTGAAAGCAGCAGTGGAGGAAATGATGGCTTCAGAGGAAGCCTACTTCCTGGAGGTTAAGGTAGAAAAAGAAGATAATGTATTTCCAATGATCCCTTCCGGGGCCTCGGTTTCCGATATCCGGTTAAAGTGATGGAATTGATTTTTAAGCGCTGCCGCACAAATTCCCACTAAAATTATGAACCCAATACAAAAAGCGATTTAGGAAATAGATATGCTGAATGCCGATATCACGGATATCCCGGAAATTCATTTAGAAATTCTGAATAAGTGTGAAGAGATAGGATTTACGATGCCTTCCGATGTCTTTGTTGGATCCCTGTTGAAAACACTGATATCGTCAAAACCCAAAGGGCGCTTTTTGGAGCTGGGAACGGGAATAGGGCTTTCCCTCTCCTGGATGGTGGATGGAATGGATGAGGAGGCCACGTTAGTAACGGTTGACAATGATCCGGAACTCATTAAAATTGCCGGCAACTATTTTGGGAAAGATCCGCGAATAGAAATCATCTGCGATGACGGGGCTGCGTGGATAGAGCGAAATAAAACAGAAAAGTTTGAACTGATCTTTGCCGACGCCTGGCCGGGTAAGTATGAAAAGATCGGGGAGATCCTTGAAATGGTCGAGATCGGGGGATTTTATGTATTGGACGACATGTCGTATCAGGCGAATTGGCCACCAGGCCATCAGGTTCATGTGGACCGGTTAACGGCCTATCTCGACAACAGGAAGGATTTTATTATAACGAAACTCAATTGGTCAACAGGTTTGATCATAGCAGTAAAAAAAGATATTAATAATAACTAAAAATCCCGGTGAAACCCTCTTTCTCAGGAGGGATCAAAAGGGGCAAGGGAGTATGGAAAATAAATGGTTCACCATATCGGTATATTCGGAAAACAATGTCGGATTGTTGAACAGGATCTCAGGCATATTTTTAAAGCGACACATTAACATAGAGAGCCTAAACGTTTCTAAATCAGAAATTGATGCGGTTTCTAAGTTTACAATTGTAGTTTTAACATCCGAGGATTGGACACGAAAAATTGTGCAGCAGATAGAGAAGCAAATAGAGGTGATCAAAGCTTTTTATCATACGGACGAAGAAACCATTTATCAGGAATCTGCCCTGTTTAAGATTGCATCGCATCTCCTTTTTGACGATCGTCAGATCCAAAACATCATCAAGGAAAGCAATTCTCAAATTGTAACGGTTTCAAGGGAGTTTTTTGTATTGGCGAAAACCGGAAGGCGGGGAGAGATAGACGAAATGTACCATCAGCTAAAACCACATGGGATCATGCAATTCGTCCGATCCGGAAGGATTGCCGTCAGCAAGGCCGAAATGCAGATTACCGCCTTATTAAATAATTTCAAAGAGAGCTAACCATTCCCGGCTCGGGCCGGGACAAATAAAAAACGAGAACAAAAATGGCAAATTACTTTAACACCTTATCCCTCAGGGATCAATTAACTCAATTAGGTCAGTGTAGATTTATGGAATCCTCCGAGTTTTCGGATGGGGTAACCGCCCTGAAGGGGAAAAAGATCGTCATAGTCGGCTGTGGTGCCCAGGGATTGAACCAGGGTCTGAATATGAGAGATTCCGGACTGGATATCTCCTATACACTGCGGGAGGCCGCCATTAAGGAGAAAAGACAGTCCTATAAGAATGCCAGTGAAAACAACTTTACGGTGGGAACCTATGGGGAATTAGTGCCTTCGGCCGACCTTGTGATCAACCTTACCCCGGATAAACAACATTCCAGTGTGATCAATGCGGTGATGCCCTTAATGAAAAAAGGGGCCACCTTGTCCTACTCCCACGGATTTAATATCGTGGAAGAAGGGATGCAGATACGAAAGGACCTTACCGTGATCATGGTCGCCCCCAAATGTCCCGGTTCGGAAGTCCGGGAAGAATATAAGAGGGGGTTCGGCGTACCTACGCTGATTGCCGTACACCCTGATAACGACCCTCAAGGCAAAGGGCTGGAGCAGGCGAAAGCCTATGCCGTCGCCACCGGTGGGCACAAGGCAGGAGTACTTGAGTCCTCCTTCGTCGCGGAAGTAAAGTCGGATCTGATGGGGGAGCAAACCATCCTCTGCGGCCTGCTGCAAACAGGGTCCATTCTCTGTTTCG
>DATGCB010000208.1:0-2371 GCA_035312365.1 Eudoraea sp.
CGTTATTTTGGTTTAGAACGCTCAAAAGGGTAATGATGATCCGTGCACCGGAACATCCCAAAGGATGCCCTAAAGAAACGGCGCCACCGTTGACATTCACATTGGTATCTTTTAGGCCCAAAAGTTTTATGTTTGCCAGACCCACTACTGCAAAAGCCTCGTTAAACTCAAAGAAATCGACATCTTCAATGGAAATTCCGGCTTTGTCCAGAGCCTTTGGCAATGCTTTGGCCGGAGCAGTGGTAAACCATTTGGGTTCCTGGGCCGCATCCGCATAACTTTTAATAGTTGCCAAAGGCTTCAACCCTAATTCCTTTGCTTTCTCCCGGCTCATCAATACGAGAGCAGCAGCTCCGTCATTTATGGTAGAGGCATTGGCGGCCGTAACCGTACCATCCTTTGAAAAGGCAGGTCGTAGCGATTGGATCTTTTCGATCTTTACGTTTTTAAATTCTTCATCCTCCTTTACCAATATTGGTTCCCCTCTTCGTTGTGGCACCTCTACTGGAACCACTTCTTCAGCAAATTTCCCGGATGCCCAGGCATCTGCAGACCTCTCGTAGGACTGTATGGCAAATTGGTCCTGGTCTTCGCGGCTGAAATGGTACTTTTCGGCACAGGCATCGGCGCACACTCCCATGGCATTCTGATCGTAAACATCTACAAGTCCGTCTCTCTGCATCCCGTCAGTAAGGGAGGCCGGCCCGAATTTCGTCCCGTTCCTCATATGGACATAGTGGGGGATAAGGCTCATATTTTCCATCCCCCCGGCCACCATAATTTCCCTGTTACCCAATGCGATGGACTGTGAGGCTAACATGACCGATTTCATCCCCGAAGCACAGACCTTGTTAATGGTTGTACAGGGAACCGTATCGGGAATTCCTGCATAGATGGCTGCCTGTCTTGCGGGAGCCTGGCCGGTACCCGCCTGCACCACATGGCCCATTAATACCTCTTCAACCATTTCCGGTTTCAGTGCCACTTTTTCCAGGGCACCTTTGATAGCAATGGCGCCCAATTGAGGGGCAGGAATGCCAGACAGGGCACCCATAAAACTTCCAATAGGCGTCCTTGCCACAGATACAATAACGACCTCTTTCATAAATCAGAATTTTTTGTAAATAGCTAAACAGACCCTATTCGCAGTCTTCCCTTTGCGATTGGGCCCCTCGATTTTTTAATACTGCGAAATTAATAAATTAAAGTCCAAAGGAAGATGGATTAAGCCCAAAAGACATCTGTTAAGATTATATTTTTCTATTTTTGATAATCGATACCTTTTCGCATGGGAAATACCTTGGATTCGTTATACAAAAAACAATCTCTTATCTACAAATACTTTCTCTATGTGGTATCCATTGGCTGCATTGTTTTTTTCTTTCCAAAAGGGGGTAAGTTCAAGTATGAATTTCAAAAGGGTAAGCCCTGGCAGTATGCCAACTTATATGCTCCTTTCGACTTCTCTATAAAAAAAACGGCTGAGGAAATTGCCCGGGAGCGCAGGGAGGCTGAGCAGCGGCAAATAGCGTATTATAATTACGACGAAACCATTGCACAGGAGGTCTATTCGGCATTTAATCAGCATTTTCCAACCGTCTTCCCCTCTGATAGATATAGTCCGGGGCAGATCCGGACATTGGCATCGGCCGGCAATGAAATACTGGATGAGATCTACGAAAACGGTATTCTGCAAAAAAGTGAAAGCCTTGTAGGGAAGAACACCCTTTACCTGATTAAGGACAATGAGGCCCGGAGGATTAATCAGGAAGCTTTGTTTCGACTTAAGGACTTGGACAATTTCCTGGCAGAAAGTCTCGGAAGGCGTAGACTGAGAAATTACCGAACAGCCTATAATCAGTTGTTTTTTGATATTATAAAGCCCAATGTCACCTATGACGAGGTCCTTTCAAAAAAAGAACTGGAAGATGAACTTTCAAAAATTTCCGTGACACGCGGTAACGTCGATGAGGGCAAATTAATCGTTGCCAAGGGCGAGGTGGTGGAGGCAGATAATCTGCTTATCCTAAACTCGTTAAAAGCCGAATACGAATCGGAATTATGGACAGAGAGCAATTATTATTTTATCATCTTCGGATATACCATTCTCGTGGCCCTGGTTTTGATGATGCTGCTGTTGTTCCTAAAAAAGTACCGGCAAAGTATTTACCGCAACAATGTAAAAGTCACCTTTATTTTCTTCAACATTTTAAACATGGTGTTTATTACGACCATGGTTGTAAAATATAACCCTGTCTATGTTTATGTGGTACCCCTCTGCATCCTGCCCCTGATCCTTAAAACTTTTTTTGATGCGCGCCTGGGCCTCTTTGTGCATGTCCTCACGGTGTTGATCCTTGGTTTTGTGGTT
>DATGCB010000209.1:0-7790 GCA_035312365.1 Eudoraea sp.
GGGTACAGTGATATGGATCCCTTCCTTCCAGATCGATGGTTGCAGGTTTATCCCCTTTTCCACTTTGATCACTAAGTCGCGACCCTTTACTTCGGTAACAATATGATCCAGGAGATTTTCCTCACCCCTGAGCGTCAATTGTCCCTCAGGGCCGTCTACCAGATCCACATCAAAAAATCCGGAAACCATTACCGCGTCATAATCCCCCGTAGAACGTTCTATGGTTACCACATTGCCGTTCCCTTTTACTCTTTTCCATTGCGCACTGGTGATCGTTACCAGTGACAGCGCCAAACATAATGTTACTAATTTTTTCATGATGAAGTGTTTTTAGTTCCCTGATCGAAGGCAGGTTGCGTTATTGAATTGTTTAAGTTATTTTTTAATTCTTAATGAATGAAATACTGCCGTAGTCACTGGTTATATGTACCTGTTTTCCACTGCCTGCAGACCCATAATATCCTTTATAATATCGCTCGTTCGATTTTTCCTTGCTGATGCTCATTTCAAAATCGTCCTTGCCGCTCACACCAGCGTAGTCGGTGGTTATTTCAAAATCAAAGTGGTATTGAGCATCATACCCCATTTTTATGCCGGTGTAATCGGTGCGTATATTGACATTGCCTCCGTCCGCAGCCATACGGTCAATCTTCACAGAACCGTAATCCGCATTGATGTCCACATCACCGTGTATGGTGCCTAATTTAACATTAATGTAATCGCCGTTTCCATGGATGTTATTCGCATCATCAACTTCAAGATTACCGTAATCGCAGGAGTATTCCAGGTTCTCCATTTCCCTGATAAACGAGTTGGTATAATCCGCGCTGATCACAAGGTTGCCGGCTTTTTCAATTTCAAATCCCGAATAATCCGCAGAGATCCTTCCACTGTTAATATATCCGATGCTGGATCTTGACGTATAATCAAACTTCAATTCGTTATTTCTTCCATGAAGTTCACCCAGTTCCAACCTTCCATAATCGCAACTGATCTTGGCATGGCCATCTACCCGGTCGAGGTTTATGTTTCCGTAATCATTGCTGAGATGAACACTGTTTTTAACCGGCATTTTAATGGTATAGTTGATCTGCATGTTCACATTGTTGTTTTTCCCCCAGTTCCAACCCCAGCTGCTTTTATTCTTATTAAAAATGGTTCTGGCGGAGACCATGCTGCTGTTGGCGTCAAAGTCTACGGTGATCTCATCCAGCTTTTGCTGCACCTTTTCCTCATTATTGCCGTTGGTCTGGATATGCACTTCTATGACCACCCTGTTTTCGCTCCAGGAAGTGATATTTAGATTGCCATAGCTATTGCTTACTTTGAGCAATGCATCAGAATTTACATTAAAATCCTTTTTAATGGTTTTCTCCTTGGTATACTTCCCCTTTAAGTTCCCGTTGTTGGCCATAAGGAGCCCCGGGGAAGCAAGGAGGAATAGTAGTATATATTTAAATAGTAAAGTTCTCATCATCAAATGTATTTGAGTTGTTAATGTTATCAATTTTGTTCATCACCTCTTGTAATAGTTCTATTCTGGTTTGGAAGTTTGTTATCATTGCACTTAAAATAAGTTTACTGTTACCCCCATCGAGCAGGTCTTGTTCAAGATTGCCGTAGGCGGATTCCAGCTTTTTCATTTGCAACAGGGTGTCGTCTATCATCTTTTGCGTATCGGGAGTGCCTTTGCGTTCCAACTCCTGTACCTGTTGTTCAATAAGGCTGGCAAAGTAAAATTGCGTTTCCGATGCTTCGGGGGAGATCTTGGCAACCTGCTCCTCTATGGTTGGATTGCTGTTCAGCAATCCAAACCCTATGGTGCACAGGATCGCAAAGGAGGCTGCAATGGAAAGTGGTTTCCACCAGGAGGATTTCTTCCTTTCCATAACAACGACGCCATCGGACTGCTTTAATTTATCGAGAAACCTCTCCCGGTGTCCGGGTAATGGGGCCTCAATATCAAAGCTTCCACTGAGTTCGCTAAACAATTTTTCTATATTTTCTTCTTGCATAATTCAGGCATTTATCATTTTTTTTCTCAAACTTTCCTTTGCTCTGGAGATCGTCGTCCTGCAATTTGCATAGCTGATATCCATTATTTTGCTGATCTCCTCGTAATCATATCCCTCGATTAAATGTAAGGTCAAAGAAACTCTGTAATTGTCTTTTAATCGTTTCATGGCTTCCAGTACTTTTTGAGCCTTTAGTTCTGTGCTACCATGATCAGAAACAACTGCATCATTATCTTCGACCTTGTACATTATATCATCCAGGCTGACCTCTTTTTTCTTCTGATGCTTTCTGTAATGGTAAATACTGTTGTTAACAACAATCCGCTTTAACCAGGCTCCGAAGGTTACATCGCCCTTAAATGAGTGCAGTTTCGTAAACGCATTCAAAAACGATTCTTGCATGACATCTTCAGCTTCCGCGCTATCTTTTACAATCCGTACCGCGGTGTTATACATGGCCCTGTAATACCGATTGTAAACTTCCATCTGTGCGATGTGATTACCCTCCAAACACAATGGCAGCAGGTCATCAATATGTTTTAAAAGTTGGCTCAAAAAGTAAATGGTTTGTCTTATAGATGAATCAATTTAGTGATTGTTACAGTTTTTAAGAAAATTATAATGTCATTGGCATAAGAATTGTCTAATTACAGGGAAGCCAATACTTTTTTTTGGCCCACTGGCGTTGAGAACCACCAATTTGCGGTTATGGACGTTGGATATAAATAAGATGTATGCTGTCTTTAAGTGACAGAATGACTGATAAATTAGATATGGGAGATTCTAAATTCACGAATTTTGACAATATGTCGTTACAGGGGATTGACGAGGATGCTGAACTTATACCCTTATTGACCCCCGAAGACGAGGAAGAGATGAATAATGAGGGCCTTCCGGAGACCCTCCCGATCCTGCCGTTACGAAATACCGTGCTATTTCCTGGGGTGGTGATCCCCATCACTGCGGGCAGGGACAAATCTATTACCCTGGTAAAAGATGCAAACAATGGATCCAAGGTCATCGGGGTGGTATCTCAGAAAGATGAAGAAATAGAAAATCCGGGGATAAAGGACATCAACACACTGGGTACGGTGGCCAGAATCCTACGGGTGCTGCAAATGCCCGATGGAAATACGACGGTGATCATCCAGGGCAAGAAACGGTTTGAGATTGCCGAAGTACTTACAGAACAGCCCTATATGAATGCCACCATCAGGGAAGCCCGGGAGATACGGCCAGACAGGGAGGATGAGGAATTTACGGCCATCATTGATTCCATAAAGGAATTGGCATTACGCATTATCAGGAACAACCCTAATATTCCCAGCGAAGCCTCCTTCGCAATAAAGAATATCCAAAGCAATTCCTTCCTTATCAATTTTGTGTCCTCTAACCTTAACCTCAGTGTAAGGGAAAAACAGGATCTTCTGGAGATCGATAACCTGCAGGAGCGTGCTCTGGCTACTTTGAAGTTCATGAACGTGGAACTCCAGAAATTGGAATTGAAAAATGATATTCAGTCCAAGGTAAGGAACGACATGGACCAGCAGCAACGTGAGTATTTCCTGCATCAGCAGATGAAAACCATTCAGGAAGAACTGGGAGGTGTTTCTTATGACGAGGAGATTCAGGAGATGAAGGTCCTGGCAAAAAAGAAAAAATGGGGAAAAAAGGTGAAGGAGCATTTTGAAAGGGAACTGGCCAAGATGCAACGGATGAACCCACAGGTAGCTGAATATTCAATCCAGAGGAACTATCTTGATCTTATCTTGGAATTGCCGTGGAATGAGTATTCGAAGGATAAATTCGATCTTAAGAGAGCCGAGCGAATTTTAAACAGGGATCATTACGGTCTTGAAGATGTAAAGAGGAGGATCATAGAATACCTGGCGGTCCTGAAACTTCGGAATGATATGAAATCTCCCATCCTATGCCTCTATGGCCCTCCGGGAGTTGGTAAAACCTCCCTGGGAAAATCGGTGGCGGAAGCGCTTGGAAGAGAATACGTAAGGATGTCCCTGGGTGGTTTACGGGACGAAGGAGAGATCCGGGGCCACCGCAAAACCTATATCGGCGCTATGCCGGGGCGAATAATTCAAAATATACGGAAAGCCGGAACCTCCAATCCTGTGTTTATTTTGGATGAGATAGACAAGCTCTCCAGCAGTCACCAGGGAGACCCTTCTTCCGCCATGTTGGAAGTACTTGACCCGGAACAAAACAGTGAATTCCACGATAACTTCCTGGAGATGGGGTACGATCTGTCCAAGGTGATGTTTATCGCCACTGCCAACAATTTGGGAACCATTCAGCCGGCATTGTTAGACCGGATGGAAATAATAAATGTCACTGGCTATACCACTGAAGAGAAGGTAGAGATCGCTAAAAGACATTTGCTGCCAAAACAATTAGCGGAACACGGGTTATCGTCCAACCACCTGAAAATTGGGAAAAGACAATTGGAGAAAATCGTAGAGGGCTATACCCGGGAATCCGGTGTAAGGGGCCTGGAAAAACAGGTAGCCAAGATGGTCCGGTTTGCTGCCAAATCGATTGCAATTGAGGAAGAATACAATAGTAAGGTGACCAATGAAGATGTAGAAAAGGTACTGGGTCCGCCACGGATGGAGCGGGACAAGTACGAAAACAACGAAGTGGCTGGGGTTGTGACCGGACTGGCATGGACGAAGGTTGGGGGAGACATCCTTTTTATTGAATCCATATTGTCTAAAGGGAAAGGCAATCTAAATATTACGGGGAACCTCGGGAAGGTGATGAAGGAATCTGCAACCATTGCCATGGAATACATTAAATCCAACGCGGTGGAATTTGGCATAGATCCGGAAGTTTTTGACAAGTACAATGTACATATTCACGTTCCTGAGGGGGCAACCCCAAAAGACGGCCCCAGTGCCGGAATCACTATGCTTACCTCTCTGGTATCACTCTTTTCACAGAAGAAAGTTAAGAAGAGTCTGGCCATGACCGGTGAGATTACCTTGCGTGGCAAGGTGCTGCCGGTTGGGGGGATCAAGGAGAAAATTCTGGCGGCCAAAAGGGCACGGATAAAGGAGATCATACTTTGTGAAGATAACCGAAGGGATGTTTTGGAAATAAAGGAAGAATATCTGAAAGGACTCACCTTTCACTATGTAACTGATATGAGCGAAGTCATTGCCCTGGCAGTGACCAACCAGAAGGTGAAAAATGCCAAGAAATTCTAGCGTTCCTTCCCATAGGATTGCACTGCATTAACAACCGGGCCATTCCGGGGGTTGAAATATTTAGAAATCTTCGTCATATCGCCCGAAATCCATAATTCTGCCTATTTTTAGGGAATGGGAAAAATTACCATAGCCATTGACGGCTACTCCTCTACCGGAAAAAGTACGCTTGCCAAGCAACTTGCAAAGGCCCTTGGCTATGTTTATGTGGATACCGGTGCCATGTACCGCGCAGTGACTTTATTCGCATTGCGAAATCATTTTATCGGGGGAAAACAGGATAATCTGTCGGCATTGATCAGCTTGCTCCCAAAAATTCATCTCCAGTTTGTCTATAATGATGCATTGGGATACGCTGAGATGTATCTTAATAATGAAAATGTAGAGCAGGAAATACGTACCCTGGATGTTTCGCGCTATGTCAGCAAAATTGCGGCAATTGAGCAGGTTCGTTATAAACTGGTGGATATGCAAATGAAAATGGGCAGTAAGAAAGGTGTAGTCATGGACGGCAGGGATATTGGCACCGTGGTTCTTCCCGAGGCAGATTTAAAATTCTTTATGACGGCTTCTCCCGGGGTCAGGGCACAACGCCGGTACAAGGAGCTTCTTGACAAAGGGGAGACAGTCACTTTTGAGGAGGTCTTAAAAAATGTACAGGAACGCGATTATATCGATTCGCACCGGGAGATTTCACCGTTGAGAAAAGCCGGGGATGCCATTGAATTTGACAATGGAGACATGGGCCTTACCGAACAATTTGAACGCATCCATAGTCATGCGCTTCGGGTGATTGAGGAGCAAAGCAAAAAAGGCACCTAACAGGCGCCTTTAAGCTATTTGGGTACCTCGATTTCAGTATTTACGGATTGGGGATAACCAGGACCTGATCCGGGTGAATTACATCGGGATTGCTCAGGATACCGGTATTTGCGGAAAAAATCTGCTTGTACTTCATTGGATCGCCATAATAATGCTTGGCAATTTTACTAAGGGATTCCCCGCTCTGGACAACATGCCTGTGGTAGACGGAGTCGTCACTAACGGTAATATTGGCTTTGAGATCGGAAGGATGCTCACCGCCAATTTCCTTGATCTTATCCCAGAGTAGGTCTTTTTCATATTGGGTATTTGCCTCTCCCTTTATCTTCAGGACACCATCCTCTTCGGTTACTTTACCATCTTTTACTCCCAATTTTTCTCCAAGACTCAATACGGGCTGATACTTTGATTTTACACTCATTTTTACTTTTTTAATGGTTAAATTTTAATGGTGGAAATATACAAATTCCTCGACGATTTTTCATAAATGGGCCGAAATAGGGAGGGAACATATATCCTTCGCCCTTAGGGTGTTGTTAAAACGATTATTTAATTGTATTTTTGCCCTCCTTTTTTGCGAATAATCAAGAGTAAAGGGAAAGGATAAACAAAAACTAATAACATCTTCTGCAGTAATCGCAGGCCTCTTGTAACCCTGCAGGATACAAATGTATAATCAGCAAATGGCTGAAGAAAAAACAACGACGGAGGTAGAAGTAACTACCGAAGTAAAACAGGAAGTAAAAGAAACTGAGCCGAAACGGGATCCAAAGGAATTTTTGGAAAATTTTGATTGGGACAAGTATGAAGAGGGCATTGAGCGGGTGGATGAATCCAAGCTGGAGGAGTTTGAAAAACTGGTGGCTGAAAATTTTGTGGATACAGCCGATGAAGAGGTCGTAGAAGGTACGGTAACTCATTTGACGGATCGCGAGGCAATCATTGACATCAATGCTAAGTCCGAAGGCGTCATTTCACTCAATGAATTCCGGTATAACCAGGACCTCAAAGTTGGGGATAAGGTGGAAGTACTAATAGATATCCGGGAGGATAAAAGTGGCCAGCTGGTACTTTCCCACAGAAAGGCCAGGACCATTATGGCCTGGGATCGCGTAAATGCAGCCCACGATAATGAAGAAGTGGTGACCGGCTTTGTTAAATGCAGAACCAAAGGGGGGATGATCGTTGATGTATTCGGCATTGAGGCTTTCCTGCCAGGCTCACAGATCGATGTAAAACCCATTCGGGACTACGACCAGTATGTTGGGAAGAATATGGAATTCAAGGTGGTTAAAATAAACCATGAATTCAAAAATGTGGTGGTATCCCATAAAGCGCTGATCGAGGCAGATATTGAGGAACAAAAAAAGGAGATCATCAGCCAGCTTGAAAAAGGTCAGGTATTGGAAGGAATAGTAAAAAATATCACCTCATACGGGGTCTTTATCGACCTTGGCGGCGTTGACGGGTTGGTCCATATCACGGACCTTTCCTGGAGCAGGATCAACCATCCCAATGAAGTGGTGGAACTGGATCAGAAATTGAATGTGGTAATCCTGGATTTTGACGATAACAAATCCAGAATTCAACTGGGTCTTAAGCAATTGGAAAAACATCCATGGGATGCGCTGGGCGATGAGATCAAAATCGGAGACAAGGTTAAGGGAAGAGTAGTGGTCATTGCAGACTACGGGGCCTTCCTGGAAGTGGCCGAAGGTGTGGAAGGACT
>DATGCB010000210.1:0-13473 GCA_035312365.1 Eudoraea sp.
CTTTTTGAACAGTTCGGCACACTTTTGGGCGTCCGTAAAAGTTTCGACACCTCCAAGTTTGGTATCGGTAGTGTCCAACAAGACTGCTTTCAGGTTGAGTTTTTTGAAAACATCAAGAATTTCATTTCTTGCTTTTTCCACCAAACTGTCAGGAAAAAAATCCCTGTTGCCTATTATTATGCCTAGTGTAATTGTTTTATTCATATTTTGCTTTCCATTACTTATTTAGATTTTGCGCAACGAGGTTATGCATGCCAAGTTAAAAATTCAACAGCACAATGTACTACTAGTGTTCAAACAAAAACCAGCTGTATTCAAATTAAAATCTATCATTTACCTAGATTTCCAATTAAATCGAATAGTTTTGACTATACCAACTGAGCTTTGGTTATTTCTAACTAAAAGTCCACTTTAAGTTTTTGCTCAAAAGATTAAAAAAAATCTAAAAACCTCGGAATTCAACTAGTTTCATCCCCTATATAGTTGGTTTTAACTCAATAGCGAGGCTATTTTTACTACTTCAAAGCCAAAACATAGAACCTATAGTTATTTGAGTTATAATCACTAGCGTTGCGTTATAAGTCAAACATATTCAATTGGATATAATCATGTTCTTTGAAATTTTGTAGATTGGTTTTGCTAAACAGCTGGTATATAGGCTTTTTGTCAAATATGTTGATGCTCAGAACCTGTAGTATTTCGTAGATCGACTGTTCGATCTTGAGTTCCTTTTTGAGGATTATGATGGTCACATATACGGTGATGGCTATCCATATCTGGGTCTTGACCGTATTTCTGGTCGTTCCCCAAAAGGATTTTATCTTCAGGTGCTGTTTTATCCACTTGAAGAAGGTCTCGATGAACCATCGGTGCTTATAGAGCATGGCCAGTTCCATGGCCTTGAGCTCGAAATTGTTGGTCAAAAAGACCAATGTCCTGCCCGTTCCACTGTCATGGTACTTTATGCGCCTGAGCTTTTCCGGGCAGTCCTTGGACGTATAGAACCCGGTAAGCCTGATGGTCTGGTCACATTTCAGTCCCTTCGCCTTATCGACCTTTGCGGAATACACCCGCTCGAATTCCATATTCTTCTTCGCCCTGATCAAAAAATATGCGCCGGATCTGTGTATCCGGTAAAGTCTTTCGAAGTCGAGTTAGCCCCTGTCCATTACATAAAAGGCACCGGCCAGGAAGACGATCATGTCGAGTACCTTGACATCGTGTATCTTGCCGTCCGATATATGTATGAAATCGGGTATCGAGGTTTTGGCGTCCATTTTTATGTGCAACTTTACCGTGGCCTTGGCCTTGCGGAACTTCGCCCAGGGATAAAGGCTCAGGCTGAGGTCGATGGTCGAGGAGTCGATGATGAAGACGTTGTCCTTTATATCGACCTTGAGCTGGCTGTCGCCCTTATAAAGTTCCTTCGCCCTGGATATGAGCGAAAGCGCAAGGTCCCGATAGATCCGCCAGTCCCGTTTTTTGTTCGACAGGCTCAGGGTCGATTTGCTTATTGCCCTGCCGATACCTAGATGGTACAGTTTTTTCGTATTGGCACCAATGCACATGACCGTGTCGGACAGGCTTTCCCGATGGGTCAGTTGGCCGAAGGCCATACAAAGGAACTGGTTCCAGCAGCTAAAGTGACAGGTCTTTCGGTCGCCACCGTACTTTTTGACGAACTTCAAAAAGTCGTTACGCGGGACGAACTCGAATATTTGGGCAAAGACATATTTTCCTTGGTTCATGGATAGATCTGTGTTTACACAAAACTATCCTTCAAATCGTTTGAACCTCAAAACCGGCCATAGGCCCCATCTACAAAGTATTTCAACGAACTTAAATTTTCAATAACGCAACACTAGTGATTCATAATATTATATAAGTAACATGTCGGACTTACCTTAGTACTTCTGAAAGGCTGATGAATTTAGATAAAAACAGTTTTCTAGGATAGTTCTGTGACAATTGCTTTTCTGTTACCGAGGTGTCACATTCCCGGTCTGGTTTAGTAGTTCCGTTAATCCACTTTCTACGGCACTAAAATTTTCTAAAAATATAGCGAAATTTCCTTAAATATCCAGCACCCTACGGGTGCTTTTGTGGATAGGGAGAGAAAAGGTATGGTGTTCCGAGCCAAGGTCGGTTTGCGACCTCGTATGTTTGTCCATTGAATTTAAGAATCCAGCAATTCTTGTTTGGTATTGGCCCACTGTAATTATCTCACATTCAATGGTCAATCAGAGGAACTTGGCGAGCATGATTTGCGCCCTTGATAATTCAAAAAGTATATCGCTCCGTAGACTATCATCCCGTCAAGCATCTTCTTGACCCTGAACAGTATCTTAGGAACGTCCCTAGAGGTCATATCCTGTATTCAACTACGAGGTTAGGTCATGGAAGGGTATCTTCATTAAACAAGGTTTTAAGGGAAGACAATTAGCCACTTTCCAGTTTATTGATTTTTTGAAATAAAGTTTCCCAAGACCTGAAACTTTCAAAGCGGAAATTCATTTCGTACATAGATCATATTTGAAGTTTTCCGCTACAACGAAATTTGTGGTTCCATAAAACTTGAACTACCGATATTATTTATGCCAATCAACTTAATACCAATTATGTCCGGTTTACAATATCATACAATTTAGGGAAACTACGAGAATCAAAATACAAAAACAAAAAGGTCGGGGAAACTGAAAATAACAGGGTTCAATAGTAATTTGTTCAGTCCAATAAATCGAACGATTTTTAGGACTAATCTTTTATTTGAAATATACCATTCAAGCTGAACTATTTAAAATACCTCTTGAATATAGATTTTCTTCGTATTTTTAGGCTAGTGAAAAAGCATAAAATTTACGTTCTTTAGCTACATCTTGACTGTTGGTGTCCATAAAGGGATTTTTTCAGGATTTCAACGTCTAACTCATTGAAAATAAGATATTTGATAGAGCTCTATGAGTGCTGTCATCCCGACGAACCACTTTTTAAGTGGCATCAAAACACTGTTAGCTGACTGGTTGACAGTGTTTTTATTTAATTTGGTTTCAAATGAATCCATCTAAAACCATATGAAATAGGTCCTTTACGAGAACATTATACTACTGTATTTGTTGTAACTTTAAGTAGCTTTTGAAGGTGATTTGACTTTCGTCTTTACCAACCTTATTTACTAACTTAAAGACGTACAACATGCACTCTAACAAAAGATTAGCCATTTATTTCTTCAATCGAAAATGCATAAGGGAATCTGTAGATTTAATCCTTTACGCCCGTGTCACTCACGACAAATACAGAGTGGAATTCAGTTTAAATCAAGAGCTATCTGCTACTTTATGGGATCAAAATTGAAAAAGAAGTAAGGGATTGCCCATTTTCTTCCTCACGTGATAATAATCATAAAAATGCTCCTTTGAAGTCTCTAATTTTGGACGCATCTATTAATTACGACTAAAACTTTTATGGTATGGACGTTATGGGAGACACTCGGACAAGGGTTTATAGTTTTGGTAACAAGACTGCCGATGGGAACAGTTCTATGAAAGACCTCCTTGGTGGTAAAGGGGCCAATTTGGCGGAAATGAGTGCTATAGGCATACCGGTTCCCCCTGGTTTTACCATCACTACAGAGGTCTGCACTGAATACAACGAACTGGGCGAGGAAGCAGTTTTGGCCCTGATCAGGGAAGAAGTTGAAAAAGCCGTGGAAAATATTGAAAGTAGTATGGGTACGTCCTTCGGGAACAAAGAAAACCCACTGTTGATTTCGGTGCGTTCGGGCGCCAGGGTATCAATGCCCGGCATGATGGATACGGTACTGAATCTTGGTCTAAATGATGAGGTTGTCAAAGGATTGGCCACCAGGACCAAAAATGATCGTTTTGCATGGGATTCATATCGCCGTTTTATTCAAATGTACGGGGGGGTCGTTTTTGGAATGAAACCCGAATCGAAAGACCACATCGACCCCTTTGAGGAAATTATGGAACACCTCAAGGAAAAAAGGGGAATTGAACTTGACACCCAATTTACCGTACAGGATCTTCAGGATCTGGTCTATGATTTTAAGGATGCCGTCAAAAAACGTACCGGGCAAGTTTTTCCTTCTGATCCCTGGGAGCAACTTTGGGGTGCAGTCATCGCCGTTTTCAACAGCTGGAACGGCGATCGGGCCATATACTACAGAAAAATGAATGGGTACCCCTCTGACTGGGGAACGGCAGTCAACGTTCAGGCCATGGTGTATGGCAATATGGGAGAAAGCTCAGGCACGGGAGTCTGTTTTACCCGGGATGCGGGTACGGGCGAGAACGTTTTTAATGGGGAATATTTGATCAATGCGCAGGGCGAGGATGTAGTGGCAGGCGTTCGTACGCCCCGGCAGATTACCAAACTGGGATCTGTGCGATGGGCCAAACTGGCCCAGATCGAAGAAGCGGATCGCGCTGAAAATTATCCTTCGTTGGAAGAATTGATACCCTCCATTTATAAGGAACTTTTTGAATATCAAAATATATTGGAGAACCATTATCGCGATTTGCAGGATATGGAATTTACCATCCAGGAGGGAAAACTTTGGATTTTACAGACCCGTACCGGTAAACGGACGGGTGCGGCAATGGTCAATATTGCCATGGACTTGCTAAAAGAAGGATTGATAACCGATAAGGAGGCCCTGCTCCGCATCGAACCCAATAAGTTGGATGAATTGCTTCATCCTGTTTTTGACCCAAAGGCTATCAAAAGAGCTCACATTATTGCACAAGGACTTCCGGCCTCTCCTGGTGCCGCGACCGGGCAGATCGTATTCTTCGCAGATGAGGCCAAAAAATTCAGGAATACCATTCTAACCCGTATCGAAACATCCCCCGAGGATCTGGAGGGGATGAACCTGGCCAAAGGGATCTTGACGGCAAGGGGCGGGATGACTTCCCATGCGGCTGTAGTGGCAAGGGGTATGGGCAAATGTTGCATTACAGGTGCGGGCGCCCTGAAAATCGATTATAAAAATCGCACGGTTACGGTAGATGATAAAAAATACCATGAGGGAGACTGGATCTCATTGAACGGTTCCACCGGGAACATTATCGAGGGAAAAGTAGCCACGATCGAACCTACCTTAAGTGGTGAATTCGTCGAACTGATGAAATTGGCCGACAAATATGCCAATGTGGAGGTACGCACCAATGCCGATACTCCGAAGGATGCAAGAATTGCCAGAAATTTTGGAGCAAAAGGTATCGGACTGACCCGTACCGAACATATGTTCTTTGAGGTGGATCGCATAAAGGCAATGCGGGAAATGATTCTGGCAGATACCGTCAAAGGACGGAAACATGCGCTTGAAGAACTTTTACCCATGCAACGGGAAGATTTTGAGGGTATTTTTGAGGCGATGGAAGGATTGCCTGTAACAATTCGTTTGCTTGATCCACCTTTGCATGAATTCGTGCCCCACCAATTGGCAACACAAAAGGAATTGGCCGACGATATGCATATCTCGCTGTCTGCCGTAAAAAATAAGGTGGCCGAACTCCAGGAGTTCAACCCTATGTTGGGCCATCGGGGTTGTAGACTTGGAAATACGTATCCGGAGATTACCGAGATGCAGACGCGGGCCATTATTGAGGCAGCCTTGAAGCTGAAAGAGAAAGGTGTTGTCTCAAGACCTGAAATCATGGTACCCCTGGTAGGAACTATGAATGAATTTATTGAACAGGAAAGCATCATAAGGGCCACTGCTAACAGGGTATTCGAAGAATACAATGATACTATCGAGTATTTGGTAGGCACCATGATTGAGATTCCACGGGCCGCCCTAATGGCAGATAAAATTGCCGAACGCGCAGATTTCTTTTCCTTTGGAACGAACGATCTTACCCAGATGGCCTTCGGATACTCAAGGGATGATGCAGGTAAATTTCTTCCTGTCTATTTGGAAAAAGGTATTCTTACCGCAGATCCCTTTGAGGTTTTGGACCAGGAGGGAGTCGGGCAATTGGTAAAAATGGGAATAGAGCGGGGCAGGAATACCAAACCGAATTTGAAAGTTGGCATTTGCGGCGAACACGGGGGCGAACCAAGCTCTGTGGAGTTTTGTTGTAATATGGGAATGAACTATGTAAGTTGTTCACCTTTTAGGGTTCCCATAGCACGGGTTGCTTCCGCCCAAGCAGCGATAAAGGCACAAAGCAGTAATTAAGAATTGCCATCTCGAGGGTATTAAAACGATCCGCGCAACCTTGTATATAGGCGCTGCTTCATTGAATTTTGGTTATTTAACCGTTTCGTTGTTTCATGATAGAAATCATTTGTCGCTGAACGGTCGAAATTTAGTTTTATCCAACGCCATGAGTTTGCTATTGTTCTTGGCCGACCTCCCTTTTATGGTATCCGCAACTGTTTATCTTATGGAAAGGAGGGATATACCTGATGGGACATTCCGAAGGAACTCCAATGTTTTACATCGGGGATTTTGGAGTAAAAAACAGTAATCAATTAACTTATGGAAACAACAATTCAAAAAGTTGGCTTTCTTGCGGGAATTTTAGCGTTTAGTGCAAATGTATCGTTTGTAATAGCTCAGGTTTTACAGCTTTTGGGCATATTGAACTATCCCTACGATGAAATTTTCATCTATGGATTTTCCCTTTGTATTGTCATTCCTTTTTTATTGGAAATTCTAGCCCTGCATTATGTGACAGAGGGTGATAAAAAAATCTGGAGTCATGCAGCACTGATTTTTACGATTATCTATGCCGTCTTCGTATCCGCCAATTATGTGGTTCAATTGGCAACCGTAATACCCATGTCACTAAAAGGGTCAGTTGACCAAATTGAAGTCCTTCGGCAAACACCTCATTCCATGTTCTGGGATTTTGATGCCATTGGCTATATCTGCATGGGATTGGCATCTGTTTTTGTATTGCAATTATTTAAAAAACAGGGATTTGAAAAATGGGTAAGGATCTCATTTTTGGCAAACGCCCTGGTTACCCCTTTGATAGCATTTGTTTATTTCTATCCCGAGTTTTCAGAAAAGCTGTTGCTTTTGGCCATTCCCTGGACGATTACAGCTCCGTTAATGATGTTGTTATTGGCGTTGTGGTTTAAGATGAACAATAATTAATGACGTTAAAGATGAAACTACCATTTACACAAAAAGAGTTCTTGACCGTATTTGAAAATTACAATGAGGCCATTTTCCCAATGCAAATAATTTTATATCTGCTTGCCCTTTTTATAATTTATTTATTGATAAAGAAAAAGCCCTGGTCAAATAAGGTTATTAGTGCTATTCTTTCATTCTTTTGGATATGGATGGGCATCGTATACCACATTTTGTTTTTTGCGACAATCAATAAAGCCGCATATTTTTTCGGAACGCTTTTTATCTTACATGGAGGTATCTTTTTATGGAAGGGAGTACACCAAAAAAAACTTAGGTTTTCGATTGTGAAAAACACCTATGGTTTTGTCGGCCTTATTTTAATGGTATTTGCCCTTATTATTTATCCGACAATTAGTTATTCCCTGGGTCACGTTTATCCGACAAGTCCAACTTTCGGACTCCCATGCCCTACAACGATATTTACTTTTGGGATGTTTCTGATATTGGATGGAAAATATCCCAAAGCAATTTTGATTATTCCTTTCATATGGGCAATCATAGGATTTTCGGCCGCATTTTCTCTTGGAATTACGGAAGATGTGAGTTTATTGGTTGCAGCAATTGTAACCTTGTGGCTTGTTCTTGTGAAACATAAAAATCTAAGTAATTAATAATAACACAGATACTGATCTGGAAGTTAAAAAAGGTAACAAAGCATGGGTTGTAATGGAAAGCTTTGTTTCGCATATAATACATGTGGTCGTATTTTCCTTTATCCGGCCTTGGCCCCCAAGGTTAGCGATTTTGCCATTTTGCATTTTTTGTTTTGATCCAGTGGGTACGCATGGGAAACACTCTTGGACGTGGCATACAAAGTCAAAATCAGCAGATTTTGGACCCAACGGATTCAGGAACTTTATTTTTATACAATGGAAAACGGAAATCCCATTAAACCAATGTTTTATACAACACCACCAATAAGTAAAGCAACAACACTCTAATAGTAACAGTGCACATGCGCTCCAAACATGTAGAAATGCTTATTACTATTATGGATATGCCCACCGTGAGCATGAATTCCTCACGATCTGCAATCCCTTTATTTCGGAAGCTTCACTTAAAATAAAATTTTGGGCACCGGCCTCAGCAGGTTCATCCCGCGATTCCCCCTCTGATCTTGGTTGATGAAGCCAACCGCGCAGTCTAAAATTTATTTTCATATTTCGTTAACGTTCACAACAAATAATTAAATTACAATGGCCTAATCACCAAACCCTGTTTTTAAAATGTGTAAAACGAAAAAAGAACACAGTGGGCGTTAAAGGATCATAAAAAGCGTACAAATTGAACTATTTATCCCGCTCTGCGCCTGCTGTTTTGTATATCCTCAGAAGAATACCGGAAATCCGATTCTAAGGATGAGATTTGTCAAACGTTTAAAAAGTATTAATTTCTGCAGGAATACAATGTTCATTTAATTAACAAGTAATATCCATATCACTCTTTATAAATCATGCGAATAGATTTTAACCTTGCTCCTGAAGACCTGACAGAGAAAACAAATCGGCTATGGTCCTTATCGGGAGATAAAATTAAAAGTATATCCTCACAATTAAATGGTGCTTCGGGCTCACCTGTTGTGACGGTCCGTGGTCGTTATGAGGCAAGAAGCTGGACAGATTGGACGCAGGGGTTTCAGTATGGGTCTGCACTATTGCAATTTGATGCAACGGATGATCCCTATTTCCTGGAGTTGGCCATTCAAAAAATCAAGGCAAATATGACACCTCACATTAGCCATTTTGGGGTGCATGATCACGGTTTTAATAATTTAAGTACCTATGGGAATTTACTCCGGCTTCTGGGCGAAGGAAGAATTGCCCACAAGGACTGGATCAGAGAGTATTGCGTTTTAGCCCTGAAATTGTCTGCCTCCGTACAGGCACAGCGATGGACCGCAATCCCTGAAGGGGGCTTTATCTACTCCTTTAACGGACCCCACTCCCTGTTTGTCGATACCATCCGGACGATCAGGATTCTTGTAGCCGGACATCTGCTAAAACATTATTCATCGGGAGAAAATGATTCCAGAATCAGTTTATTGAAAAGGGCATATCAACATGCCCTGGCCACAGCTGAATACTCCATCTATTACGGCGAAGGACGCGACATTTATGATGTACGCGGGCGTACTGCCCATGAATCCATCTTTAACGTGAATGATGGTAATTTTCGTTCATCTTCAACACAGCAGGGGTACAGCGGGTTTTCTACATGGACCCGTGGCCTGAGCTGGGCTATGCTGGGCTTTGCTGAACAGCTGGAATTCCTGGATACGCTGAAGGAAATACCGGAACTGGATGATTTGGGAAGCAGGGATTATCTTGAAGCCATTTTCCTGAAAGCCGCCAGGGCAACCTGTGATTTTTATCTGGAAAACAGTGCGCTCGATGGAATCCCGTATTGGGATACCGGAGCCCCGGGATTGAACCATCTATCGGATTGGCGTAATACAATTTCTGACCCATTCAACAACTGGGAACCTGTAGATAGCTCAGCCGCGGCTATAGCGGCCCAGGCCTTGTTAAGGTTAGGGAATTACCTAAGGTTAAAAAAAGACGGCGATTCAGATAAATATTGGTCGGCCGGGCTAACGGTAACAAATAATTTATTTGCCAGTCAGTACCTTAGTGCCAATTCCGATCACCAGGGATTGATCCTGCATGCCATCTATCATCGCCCAAATGGATGGGACCACATTCCCGATGGCAGCAAGATACCCAATGGGGAGTCCTGTATGTGGGGCGATTATCACGCCCGGGAATTAGCCCTCTATGTCAGGAGAATTATTGAGGAGAAACCCTATTATACATTTTTTAATAACATTTCGCTTTAAATGGCAAAATCAAAACCTAAATTCACGCGAATCGCACAATTAAAGTCTGCCGGGGATTTTCGCAAACACCTTTCTTTTCTTAAAGTGGATTTGCCTTTTAAGCCAAATCTCGATGCCCCGGAAGAATCATCTTTGAGCCGATCACTTCAATTAAGGTCTGGCCCGACCATCGGGAATCGGTTTTGTATCCTTCCCATGGAAGGGTGGGATGGCACTGCACAGGGTTTGCCCTCCGAACTGACCAGAAGAAGGTGGCATAATTTTGCTACCAGCGGGGCCAAATTGCTGTGGGGATGCGAAGCTGTTGCAGTTCGCCCGGATGGCAGGGCTAATCCCCATCAACTGATAATCAACAGAAAAAACCTGGGTGCATTTAAGCGTTTATACCAGGACATGCACGTTGTACATGAACAGAAATATGGGAAATCATCGGACTTATTGATCGGCTTACAACTGACAGATTCCGGCAGGTTTTCGGTACCTGATGAGGACCGCTTAAGAAAACCTAAGACCTTATATAAACATTCGGTGTTGGACAACAAATTCGGAATACCCAAAGATCATAAGGTAATGACCGATGCCGAAATTGATGTGTTGGTGGCGGATTTTATCCGGGCAGCAGCACTTGCCAAAGAGGCAGGATTTCAATTTGTAGACATAAAACACTGCCATGGGTATTTGGGTCATGAATTCCTGAGTGCCTTCAATCGCGGGGGCAGGTATGGGGGGACATTGGAAAATCGCCTGCGATTTTTAACATCCATTATTGAAGGAATCAAAACAACCAGCAACATTCCTGTGGCGGTTCGGCTAAGTGCCTTTGATTGGATTCCGTTTACCAAGGGAGAGGAAAATCAGGGCGTGCCTGAGGTCCTGGACCACCCATATACAGAAGCATTTGGGGGAGATGGAAGTGGAACAGGGATAGATTTGACCGAAGTTTTTCAAATGTTGCACCATTTGGAGGAACTGGGGATTGAACTGGTATGCATCACGGCCGGAAGTCCGTACTATGTTCCCCATATCATAAGGCCGGCACTTTTTCCCCCTTCTGACGGGTATCTCCCGCCTGAAGACCCGCTTCTTGGCGTAGCAAGACAAATAAAAGTAACCCGTGAAATAAAAGAAAAATTTCCCCACCTAACCATTGTGGGATCGGCTTATTCCTACCTCCAGGAATGGCTTCCACATATTGCCGAAAAAGTCATAGATGACCATATGGCCGATTTTATAGGCCTGGGTAGAATGGTGCTCAGTTATCCGGAGATGCCCGATGATATCCTGAACGGCCGCCCACTGACCAGAAATAGAATTTGCAGAACCTTTTCGGACTGTACCTCGGGACCCAGGATGGGGATGATTTCGGGATGTTACCCATTAGATCCCTTTTATAAGGAAAAACCGGAGGCTGCGCAACTCAAAGAATTCAAAAAAACTTTTAGGTTATGACAAAAAACGTATTGATTACCGGTGGAACAAGGGGCATTGGTCTCGGAATTGCCAAAGCGCTGGCCAAAGCCGGATGTAACCTGGCTGTTAATGGAAGAAGATCAGCAGAGCTTGTGGAACACACAATCGGGGAACTTGCACAATTGGGATCAAAAGTGGTGTATTGCCAGGGGGATATTTCATCGCCAAAAGACAGGGACACTATTATCAGGACCGCGCTTGCTACTTTTGGCCAAATTCACGTTTTGGTAAATAATGCCGGAGTTGCCCCACTGCAAAGAAACGACCTTCTTCAGTGCAGCGAAGAAAGTTATGAAAGGGTGATGAATATTAATTTGCAGGGCCCCTTCTTTCTTACCCAAAAAATAGCCCTGCATATGATCGAGAATAATTTGAATTCTGACGGTTGTATTGTCAACATTTCTTCCATTAGTGCAACCATGGCCTCGCTTAACAGGGCGGAATATTGCCTTTCTAAGGCAGGGATGACCATGATGACCCGTTTATTTGCTACCAGACTGGGAGCACATAATATCCCAGTATATGAAATCAGGCCCGGAATCATTGAGACAGACATGACTGCAAAAAATCTTAAGAAATATCAAAAACTAATACAAAACGGATTAAATATCCAATCCAGATTGGGCCAGCCCGAAGACGTTGGCAAGGTGGTTGCTACCCTTGTAGGTGGCCATCTTCCTTATTCCACGGGACAGGTAATCATGGTCGACGGTGGATTGACGGTACCCAGAATATAAAATGAACTCATGAAAAAAAGACAGAAAAATACAATGAAGCTTTTAGACTTCCTGGCCATATGTACGTTTATTGTCTCCTTTACCCCCCTGGTCATTCCTAAAGGACAATCCCAGCCTTTTTTCATAGGAATCCCCTATACGATGTGGATGGGATTTTTAGTAAGCATTTTCTTCGTGTTACTGACCCTGCTCGTATCGTTAACCCAAAAAGGAGAAAAGGATGCTGACTAATTTTATTATTGCAGGATTGGTTTATTTGACGGTCCTGATCTTCCTTATCAGGAGGACCCGTTTAAAAGAGAAAACAACTTCAAGTTATTTGTTGGCAGGGGGGAACATTGGATTCGTCATTGGATTATTTACTACCGCTGCCACCCTGTTCAGTGCTTTTACGGTTGTTGGAATGCCCGACTTCTTCAGAACCCATGGCATAGGTGCGTGGATCTTCCTTGCCGTTTCAGACGCGATGATGGTCTATGCCCTTATAAGGGTGGGGGAAATACTTCGAAGAAAAGCGCGGAAGTTGGAGTTTAAAGGTATGGCTGGTTTAATGGTAACCACCTATGGTTCCAAATTAGCCGGTTATGTGGCCTTTGGGGGGGCGGTAATTTTCCTTGTTCCCTACATTTCTGTCCAGATCAGTGGAATTTCCATATTTCTGAATGCGGCATTTCCGGAAGCCATTCCCGTGTGGGGATGGAGCCTTATGATTGTGGCGATCATGATCCTTTATAGTGAAACAGGAGGACTACGGGCCATTATGTACAATGACACCTTGCAGGGAGTCCTGCTATTTGTAACCTTATGGGTCATTGGTTATAGCTGTATAGATCATTTTGGAAGCATCTCTTCCATGTTTGAACAGGTACGGTCCGTTAAGGAGGAGCTACTTTCGGTTCCCGGTCCCAAAGGACTGTTTACGCCCCAGTTTTTAATCATTTCAGCCCTCGCAATCATCTTGCTTCCGTTCACACAACCGCAGATTTCTACCAGGGTGATTATTATGAAAAGTAATTCGGCCTTGCGCAATATGGCCATTGGCCTGGGTATAGTTGCTATATTGGTCATTCTCCCGACCTTATTTATGGGTATGTATGGTGCCGTTCTATATCCAAATGCATCTACGCAGGAGTTTATCGGGCATGTATTATTATATGACCAGGCATCGGGAATAGCTGCCATGGGATTGATCGGGTTAATAGCGGCGGCCATTTCCACATCCGACTCGCAGATATTTGCCCTGGGAACGGAGCTGCGTT
>DATGCB010000211.1:0-9429 GCA_035312365.1 Eudoraea sp.
CACCTTACTTCTTCAAGCGGCATAAGTAACACAGCCGTAAAAGCAAACAATGCCAATGCATTTACAACATTTAAAATTACCATTGAAAATCTGGGAGGGGTAGCCGCCTATCCGAATGTATTGTCTCCTGGAATTTTTGTCGTACAAAAGAAAAATACGGCGCCTTTGTTTATGGCAGGGTTTGAAGATTATGGAGACGGACTTGAGGCAATTGCCGAGGATGGCGATCCGGGGATGTTAAATACCAGTTTAGAAAATGACCCAGAAATACGATCTCACGGGGTGTTTACCACTCCAGTCGGTGGTGTTGGACCAGCTCCTTTACCCCCGGGAGGAATGTATGAATTCAATGTGACGGCCAAGAACAAGGATTACTTAAATTTTGCCACTATGTTTGTTCAGTCTAACGATTTGATTATTGCTCCCGGTGCCATGGGTATTTCATTATTCAACGCTAATAAGCAACCAATCAGTGGTGACATTACCATGTATTTAGAATTATGGGATGCGGGCACAGAAGTTAATGAAGAACCTGGAGTTGGCCCAAATCAAGCTCCAAGACAATCAGGCCCGGATACGGGAGAAGATGAAAATGGGGTAGTTCACCTCGTGAATGACGGCTTTACCTACCCTAATGTAGACGACATTATTAAAGTGACAGTGACGCCCTTATAATTGCCAAAAATTATTAATGTAATGAGGACCCTTGTCTAATCAAGGGTTTTCATTTAATTATACATCTTTCTATACTTTCTCAAGGTAGTATGTCATTAACGGAGATAAAATCGCATACATCCGCTCGATTACCATGTGGAAGTGCTGAAATAAAGGGATGAACGATTAACCGGTACAGAAAAGGGTTTTGTGGATAATCATTGGTTGGGGGCCATTCTCTTGAATTTGTCCCGGTAGCTTTTTGGGGTGATACCGATATGTTTTTTAAAGATTCTTCTAAAAGTTCCAGGGTCGTTATAGGCCAATTGATAACTTAATTGTTGAATGTCTATATCTTCGAACTCCAGTTTATTTCTTGCCCATTCCATTTTAACTCTTTGGATATAATCGTTCGGCGTATTGCCAGTGACTTCTTTAAATTTGCGATTGAAACTTCGTTTGCTTAGTGCCGTAATATCCACAAGATCGTCCACCTTGATTTCCTTATTAACATAGTTTTCGATATAATTTTGGGCATTTAAAATATCCAAATGTCCATGCTCCTTTTGAATGCTGAATATGGCATAAGCGGACTGTGGAGCCTTATCCATATCAATCAGCATACTTTTGGAAAGAAGTACGGCAATTTCATGACCACAATATTTTTCGACAAGATAGATAACCAGATTTAAAAAGGAGGTAGATCCTCCCGCACAGAATAAACGTCCCTCGTCCGTTATAATCTTGTCGGGAAGAAGATTGACCTTAGGGAACAATTTCTTAAAAATATCAACGGCCATCCAATGAGTTGTCGCCTTATTGTTATCTAACAGACCAGTAGCCGCCAGCAGTAGTGTGCCCGTACAAAACGCTCCTATATCCGCACCTTGGGCGTATTGCTTTTTCATGAAATCGATAAAACCCATATTGTCCCTAATTTTTTTCTCAAAATCAGAGGTAAGATTGGAAACTAAAATTAAATCTGTGCTTGATATTTCTTTATAGGATTTGTGACATTTTAAGGCATATCCCCCTAAACATTCTACAAATTCCTGATCGAGCGATATTAGTTCTACCTTGAAAAAAGGCTCTGTAACCGAATCATCCATTTCCATTTTAAATCGCCCAGCCTCATTAAGTACATCCATGGAAGCGGTAACCGCCCCGGAAGCCGTACCTTCAGGAACCAGGATTGAAACATGCTTCATAATGGTAGTTATGGGTTTATACATTGATAAAGCTACAAATTAGATTTAATCCATTGGTTGGTTGGCGGGATTTGCATGTAATTTGGCATAAAATGCCTTTTTATTGATCTCTAAAATGTTGTAACTTCTGGAGCTCACAGAAGTAAAGGATTCAAAAATTGTTTGTAAAATGACCCTGATGGTAATATAGGTTTGCAAGGCTTCAGAGGAATGATTCACTTCAGGACGTAAAAAACTTAAACGTATAAAATTTATGAAAAAGATTATACACGTATTAAACATTCATACGAGTCAACCTGAGGTTTTTGATGCAATTTCTACTGGGTCGGGGCTATCAAATTGGTGGACCACAAAAGTCGAAGCCGAAGAGAGTGTCGGAGGTATTGTGGATTTTACTTTTAGGGGAGATTTTAATCCTAATATGAAAATTCTCGTCCTGAATCGTCCCATCGAGCTAAGATGGGAATGTGTGTCTGGCCACGAACCTTGGCAGGACAACAAATTTTACTTTGAGCTATCAGAATCGGCTACGGGCACCCAGCTGAAATTTACCCAGGATTATGCCCAGGAAATAAGCGATGAAGAATATGGGATATACAATTTTAATTGGGGCTACTACCTTCAAAGTTTAAAATATTACTGTGAAAATAGTAAAGGGAAACCATTTTCGCCATAACAAAATAATGGTTATATATTACGGCTTTGTGATTGATTTTTAATTGTAATTTATGTCAGAACAAAACAAAAAAGTTATAAGGCGTCTGTATTCCGAAGTCATGGCAAAAGGCGACATGAGCGTTGCAGATGAGATTTTCGATACAAGCTATGTTGACCATATGCCGATTATGGATACACGAGACAGAAAGGGCCTATTAAAATCGGTTGAAGCAGCACGCAAAGCTTTCCCTGACGTAAAACCTTCGATCATTGCTGAAATCTCTGAAGGTGAATGGGTCGCAATAGCCGTAAAGGTCGATGGAGGAACCCATCAAGACATGTATATGGGTATTCCAGCGACTGGTAATCCCGTTACATGGACCGAAACCCACTTTTGGAGGGTTGTAGATGGAAAAATCATAGAGCATTACGGCAATGTTAGCATGTTTGAAATCCATAAGATGATAGGATCACACAATATTCAAGGCAAACTAAAATAGAATCGTTATGAGTGTCACAGTTATTAACGATTGGTGCTTCCTCGAAAAAGCTGACGTTCAAGATGGAATGGCGGCCATAAGAAAGTATATGGATTATTTGAAGAACAATGATACCGGATTGGAACAAAGTCTCTGGCTCAAATCCAGCGAAAATCATCTTCGGTATTTTCATATTGCAACCTATAAGACCCGGAAGGCACTTGATCTTCAGATGGAATCGGAAGGGACAATGAGGTTTATTCAAAGGCTCACTCCTTTAATTGATGAAAAGACCGTTGCAATAACGCCGGGTCCAACCATAGCTAATACTGGAACAGGACCCGGTGAAATATAAATTCTTTAATCCAAAAAATAAAATCATGAATCAAGACCAAATAATTGCCGTTGTAGATGAGTTTGTGCTGGAATATAAAAACAGGCACAACCCAAATATTGTGGACAAACTGGTTGCCGAGAACTGCAAGGTTCATATACCTCTTCCGGGGCTTCCACAAGGAAGGGAAGGAATGAGAATAAATGGAAAGATGGTGTGTAGTGCATTTCCTGATGTGCGGGTTGAGCGGGAGTTTTTTGTTGTAGAAGGGGATATTTTTATGGAAAGGGCTAATGCCGTGGCCACTCATAAAGGGGAACTAATGGGTATTGCACCAACCGGTAAAAGTGTTACATGGACCGAATTACATGCGTATAGGGTCCAGGACGGACAAATTACGGAAGTTTGGACCGAGGCAGATTTTCTGGGTATTATGGTCCAAATAGGGGCCGTAACGATGCCTGGTGCCTGACATTTTTATATGTATTGCTCTTATCCTATTATGTGCGGTATACAAGTGACTTTTATTCAAAATTTTAAAAACATGGCAGATTTAAAGCACAGAGTGGAAATCAAGTCCTCTGCGGAAAAGGTCTTTCAAGCCATAACTACTAAAAAGGGATTGGAAAGTTGGTGGACCTCGGACGTAGAAATAGATGACGTGAAAAAAGAGTATACATTTGGATTTGGCCGCCACAGCATCTTCATTATAATGAAAGTTGAAAAAGAAGTGCCCGGTGAATATGTGGGATGGAAATGTTATGGTGAGCTCGAAGAATGGATGGATACCCGATTGATTTTTGAAATTTTAGATGGAAAAGCTGGAGTTATAGAGTTAAACTTTACCCATGCCAATTGGAAATCAACAGATGGCAGTTTTTCCAAATGCAAAACGGATTGGGGACATTTGATGTATTATTTAAAAGACTATACAGAGGGTAGAAACCATAGCGCCTTGATGGGTGGATAACAATTCAAATTTGGCATGAAAATTTTTACCATAATTCTTTGCTTGATTATTTTCTCCTGTAAAAGGGAATCTGGACAGATCGATGAGAAGGCAGCGATTGAGAAAATCCTTGAGTTGATTATAGAATCTGACAACACTGAAAATATCGGCGCCATTTCCGAACTGTATGCCGATGACGCTGTACTATTGCCCCCAGGTGGCAAGCCGATAATTGGGTTGGCTCGCATCCGGGCGCATTACGAATTCCTATTTGAAAACTTTGATTTCCAAGACCTAAAGTTTGAAACCGATGAAACCTTAGTTTCTGTGAATTTGGCCGTAAATTCTGGAAACACCAAGGGCAAGGTCATAGGATCGTCTTCCGGTTCTACAACAGAAGTAAATGATAAGTATGTAATGGTATTGAAAAAAATTGAGGGAAATTGGAAAATCAAGAATTTAATCTGGAATAAAAACCCTCAATAAAAAATGATGATTTACTCTTTTAGTATATTCCGTTTACGCTTCAAGTTTATTACAATGTTCTAATTTTGATGAAAACAGAAATAAGTTTTCGATATCGTTGTGTAGCCTTCCCCTTTTTAGGGTAGGCTACAGGTTCTCCTCATTTATTCCATCTAAATCGGTACCATTTGGTAAAAATCCGATATGGTACTTCAGTGAACCGTCATTTATTTTCTTTAATTCTGTAAAATACACGTCTAATCCTTAATTTGAACTATGGTCTTTTATTAAATTCTTTTTATTTCGTTTTTATGGACTGCTGCTTCCTAAGTAGATTTTGAAACAATTCGACTGTTCTTTCCTGATGGGCCTCGGGTATGAGTCCCCCAAGAATCCATCCGTCCTTAATTAATTTTCTATTTTGAAGGTTAAACTCCTTCTTTAGGCAGACCAAGGCTTCCTCCTTGCTATTATGGTCCATCTGTTTGAACAGTCTTGTAATATTTTCAGTCATGGTTGGCTTTGGTAAGTGCTAAATATATATCAAATTCCGTGCGTAAAAAAGTTAAATCGATGTAAGGTTATTTTATGAAATTATCCTTAGTTTGACCGGAACCTCCAAAAGATCAAAGACCGGTTTTGGGAAAATCAGTCGACGCTGAGTAAGTCATTAGAAGATAAGGGACGGATTTAATCATTCGTCCGGTTATCAGTTATTTTTAAGCATAAAACTCCATTGCCTATTTTGGTGCTTAATAGAATTGCTCTTTAATTCCCAGCGATATTTTTATAAAATTTCGCAGCAATGAATGCGATTGGAAGCCCAACGCAGAAAAGAAGTATCAGTATGGCTATAATTGCATTTGCAACATTGAAAGGTGGAGTTTCAATCTTGCTTAAAGGAATAATTATGCTGGTTGTAACTGTCCATGCAATTATGGCCAGAAGCATGGCTCCTGGCCAGATACTTTTGTGTAATATTTTAAGTTTCGGATACATCAGAAAATAGCTTAAGGTACAGGCGAACACAATTAAAACGTGAATGAACAAACCAAATATCGAATATTCAATACCCCCCGAATAGGCATCTTTACCAAACCATCCGCTTGCAATATATTTTAATACCACATCCGGCGCCACCTTATTTCTCATATACGCCTGGGCAAAAGCCGCGACAATATCCAAACTTCCGGCAATGACCACCGCTTTTATGACATGCTTCCACATACAGTTAAAATAATCCTTTATTTGAACTTTCATTTTATAAATACTGCTACTATAAGAATTTTATACGGGGAGTCCTGGTATGACAGGCTTTCGGTCAGTAGTTTTTCAAAATGGACTCTATCTTAGTATTTTTCTTCTCCTTTGCCCATTGCAATGCTGTTTTTCCTTTTTTATCGATTGCATTTAAGTCAGCTCCTGCCTTTAGCAACATTTCCGCTATTTCACTGCAATCCTCTCGCTGTGTCGCATTGTGTATTAAAGGAGTCCTGCCATAACAAGGAGAATCTTCTTTTTCATTTCTGGAATTTACATTTGCCCCATGTTCCAAAAGAATTTTAGTTGTGTTTGGAGCATGCTCACTGGCCCAATGGAGTGGTTTCCCTCCTAGCCAGTTAATTTCATCCGCCTCAATGTCAGCGCCATTGTCAATCAGAAGTTTTACTATATCACCAAACCCGTTATGACACGGCCAGTGAAGTGGTGTGTCACCGATCCAACCACGTTGATGAACGGCTATTGGATCTCTTTCGATATGCTCCCGTACAATTTCCGTCCAACCCTGCCTGGCAGCAAGATTTATTGTCACCCCAAGACCATTGGTGCCCATCGCCTTTTCCGGAATCTCATTAAGAAAGTAATTTACTATTTCTTCCTGTTTGTTCCAGGCCGCATCCATTACCGCAGGATACGAAGCCATCGGGTTTGAATATACCTCTGCCCCCCTTTCCACCAATAATTTAACAATGTTTAGATGGCCACATGCCGCTGCCGTTTTAAGAGGGGTCATATATTCATCAATCTTTGCATCGATGAAATATGGACAACTTTTAAGGATTTTCTTTACTTCTTTATCATTGGCCTCTTTAACAGCTTTGAACAAAGATACCCTAGTATGATTTTGCGATGATTTTCTATTGAAAAAATTCATTTTAGCAATCTTTGAATTAAACAATTAAACTGAACAACGGCCTTGCAAATTCCGAGGGGGATATTATCGTTGATTATATTCCCAAGATACACACAATTGATCAATGGTATGGGAATAGCTTTTTGGCATCGTTAATATGAACTGTAGATATCACAATCTTTAGGACAGTTTCTCTACAAATTTAGATTAATTTTCATGCTGCTTTTCTATATAGATCAACAGGTCTTTCATAGTCGATGGATTGATGTCTTCTTTGGTGATTGTAATAGTCAATAAGATTCCGTGAAGAGCAGATATAAATCCATACCGTCCTTGGGAGGGTTCAGGTAAATCTTCTCATACTTAACGTTTCTCCAAAGTCTTTCGATAAAGGCATTGTCGGTGGCCCTTCCCTTGGTGTAAATTCACCTAAATAATATGAATTAAGATTATTTTCAGGCAACCGCCGGAGATTTGGAGTTAGCGGACGATCCTGCAATTAAGTTTCGGTGTTCAAAAATTTCTGATTGCATGCCGCTCAATATACAAGCAGAAAGGCGATAATAATTTAATAACTTTATAATGCTAATAAAAATAAGCAATGAGCCAAATCTTTAAAACAATCTGAGGCAGAGATTGAATTACCAGCCAGTTTCCGTGTTCAGCCACTTGAGTATTGGCATAAGCATAGTGCTCCGGATTTTGAAAACCAAGCTGTAGTTTCCGTAATTCCTACGTTGATGGCTTCCGGCAGTTTGGATCCTGTTACCCGATCACCCTAACCCATAATGTTCTATATATCGGAATGCGATAAACCCGTTGATGACCAGGTGAAGTACTATGGTGTAGGTGATATTCCTGTACCTGGAGGCAATAAAGGAAAAACCGAAAGCGATAAAGAGGATCCTTACCGGGTTGTATACCAGAATATGGGAAAGGGCCCAGAACAAGCCATTAAAAACCCAGGCTTTTTTACCAAGTTGCTTCTCCTGCCTGGGCAATAAATACCCCCTCCAGAACAGTTCTTCGCCGATGGCCCCCAGCAAAAGCCCAAAGGATAACATAAAAAGGGCAGGTACATCCATCCCTGCGGTAGATTTTGGCCTGAACAGCCAGCTTTCGCCCGTCACTCCAAGATATTGATACATGAGGTTGTTGGTGATGGTGGTCGCAACGAGCAGGCACAGAAATATAGCTACGACCAGCAGTGATTTTATAATTCCTGCTTTGCGAATCCTCAATCGCTCCAGGACCAACGTCAGAGGAACGGTTTTCATTTCTGCCTTAATAACAATAATGGATAACGCAATAAATAAAATACTGAGCACGATTGCCGGAAGCCCGTAGTTGACATAGGCGGTTTCCTGAAAAAAATGGCTTCCAATGCCAGGAATAACAAAAGAGGAGAAATAGGAAAAACACAAGGTCAACATGAGAAAAAATACACTTTCGACTAAGGTTTCCCACCGGCCTTTATCCCCCTTATTTATTCCAAACATTGAAAGCGGTTTTTAATTATTAAATAGTGGTTTGCAATCATCGCGCTTCTGAATATACTTTTAATTAATTGGACGCAACGAGTTGTTGGTTCAGAGGCGGCAGACCCTGATGATACATGGGTGGATAATTTATCAATGGTGGAAGTGCAAGCGGCAAAATATTCTGAATAGCAAAATCTGCATTTCTCTTGGTAATTCCCCACATAATACTCGCCACTTCAGACATTTTATCTAGCCCCTGGTCCGCTAGTTTGGATAGTTCATCAATTTGCCTTTCAGTCGCGTAAACAATACCATCTCCATTGATCGGAATATAGTATCCTCCGCCACAACAATTTCCACCCCCGCCACCTCCTGCTGTTGATCCTCCGCCACGCCTTAAATCCCTTGAAGTAACAATACCCCCTTTAATAGATAATAATATGGCCGGGGCGACCGCCTCAAAGGCTTCCAAACTTGATTTTTTTGTCTTCATAACATGAATTTTAGAATTATTGAAACAAATATATAGAATATTTTCTATATTTATATTAAATTAAGCAATAATTATTTATGTAATATAGATTTTATTCTCGATGTTAAGTCGAGTTGTTAAGTATAACCAAGTGCTGGAAGAAAGGAAGAACCCCGTACAATATAGCCTGGACATTAATGAAATTATCGGGAAGAAACCTCATTGGCTAATTCGGGCAGGGATTAGTGTCATGTTATTCGTTCTAATACTGGTTTTCACCATGGCCTGGTTCATTCAATATCCGGAAATTATTAGGGGAAAAGTGTATATAACCACACCAAGACCACCCTATGATGTAGTTTCCAAGGTTAGTGCAAACGTTGTACATACCTTTCCCATAAACGAAAATGATATTGTTGAAAGGGGGCAACCCGTTCTGTTGCTCGAAAGCACCACTTCCTATTCACAGGTATTACAACTCCACGAATGCCTAAATAAGGACGTCCCCGACAATTTTCCGATTAAAAATAGGATCTGGCGGGACAGCCTTGGAGAGTTGCAATCGGCCTATAACAACTTTGCCCAGGCAGCACTTG
>DATGCB010000212.1:0-2678 GCA_035312365.1 Eudoraea sp.
CTAAAAAAGTATATCCGAATGCGGCTACCTGGAGTAGTTCCACATGGCAAATGGCCTCCGTAATGGGGCCTGCGCTGGCTGGATTTTCAATCAGCTGGATTGGGATCCACTGGTCCATGTGCCTCATATTCGGGTTTTCAATAGTGGCTTTGGTAAGCCTTCTACAGATCTCCAGAAAACCGATCCTTAACCCCAAGCTGGGGGAGCCGATCGTTGAGAGCCTCAAGGATGGATTGAGATTTGTCTTTAGGACCAAGGCAATTCTGGGTGCCTTAACACTCGATATGATTGCCGTACTTTTAGGAGGGGCTATGGCCTTGTTGCCTATATACGCGCAGGATATTTTACAGGTAGGGGCGGAGGGGTTTGGCATTCTGAGGGCTGCACCGGCCGTTGGGGCCTTCCTTACCATGCTGGGATCCACCCGGTTCCCTTTTCATAAATCTGCCGGCAAGAAATTATTGTTAGCCGTCTTTGGTTTTGGTATTTGTATGATTGTCTTTGGGTTTTCAACCCTGTTTTGGCTTTCAGTAGCTGCATTATTTTTGAGTGGCGCCCTTGACGGGATCTCCATGGTAATCCGCCAGACCATATTACAATTAAAAACCCCCGACTCCATGCGTGGCAGGGTTGCTTCTGTCAACTCCATTTTCGTTGGTTCCTCCAATGAATTGGGGGCCTTTGAAAGCGGGGTAACCGCCAAATTAATGGGGACCGTCACGGCTGTGGTTTTCGGTGGTTGCATGACTGTATTTACGGTGGGGTTAACCAGTATTTTTTGGCCTAGTTTCAGAAAACTGGACTTGCAAAAGGATATAGAGAGCCACGAGGCATCCGGTTAGATATAATTTTTAAGGGAAAGGGATACCCCATCGAATTCACCATAGGTAAAATACGTAATCCAATCCCCGAGATTCACATACCTTGAATTCTCATTCAGGTCTATCTCCAGGGGTAGGTGCCTGTGGCCAAAGACAAAATAATCATAATGGTCCTTTTCCAGTTTCCTTTTGGCATACTGGACCAGCCATTCCTTTTCATCTCCGAGAAATTTAATATCCTCTTCCCCGGAAATCAGTTTGTTCTTCAAAGAGAAGTACTGGGCCAGCCGAACCCCCCAATCGGGATGCAACCACCTGTACAACCACTTAGACACGGGATTTGTAAATACTTTTTTCATACGCTTATACCCCTTGTCTCCCGGGCCAAGCCCATCTCCGTGACCTATAAAGAAAGATCTATTATTGAGCATGAATTGTTGCGGCTCATGGAAAACAGGAATGTTCAATTCTTCTTCGAAATAGCCATTCATCCACAGATCGTGATTTCCCACAAAATAATAAACAGAAATCCCGGAATCGCTCAGTTCGGCAAGTTTCCCCAGGGTTCTTGTAAAGCCCTTTGGAACCACTGTTTTGTATTCCATCCAGAAATCAAACAGGTCTCCCAACAAAAAAAGGGCGGTCGCATCCGCTTTGATGGTATCCAGCCATGCCACAAATTTTTTTTCACGTGGCTTACTCAGTTCAGGGGTTGGCGCTCCCAGGTGGTTATCGCTGGCAAAATATATTTTTTTGCCTTCGGTAAGGGTGATGGTTGTCATTTGAGCGTAAAGATAAGGAATGTGCCCCTACCGCATTTTATGAAATTTCGTTATCCGATGCGTGCCATTCTGCATAGGCGGTTTCGGTCTCCCGCAATTGAAGCGAATGGAGCAGGATGGTCTTAGGTAACCGCGCTTTAATCTTGTCCGCAAAGTCGATCACCATGTTTTCACTGGTGGGCTGATAATCGGCCAGAATGATTTTGTGACCCCTGTGCTGTAATTCTCTGGCCAATTCAATATGCGGAGTATTTTTATTAAAGACGGTGGCATGATCAAAAGGATCCACGATCTCCTCTTTCACAATTTTCTTCAGATCTCCAAAATCTATGACCATACCTAACTTTACATCAGTGGCGTCTTTAATTGGAATCCCGACAACTGTTACGGAAAGTTTATAGCTATGGCCGTGAACATTCCTGCATTTACCATCATATCCGTAAAGGGCATGCCCGGTTTCAAAGGTGAATTGTTTTGTGATTCTGATTTTGCTCATATACCAGTATTGCTTTCACCCAAAGGTAAGGATCAGGAGGATTAAATTAAGATCTTCATACGTTTGCGGGCTTTGTGCTCATCGTTTAAATTGATTTCGCCTTCTGATCCGGTTGATAATATAAACCAGCACTACAAAAAGTGCCAGTAAGGGAAAGACCATATCGCCGTTCAGATAGTTGAGAATTTGCATGGTCATCAGTGTTTAAATTTAGCCAGGGCTGCTTTGGTGTGCGAAGAAAGCGCAAGCTTTCCTGACATTTCAGCGCGTTCAAATAGCAAGGTATCCCAGTGATCGGTACCTTCCCATAACACTTTCCTGATGGCCTGCAAGGCCTTCGGGTTATAGGAAGCCAGCTTTTCAAGAAAGAAGAAAAGTTCTTTGTCCATCGTTTTAATAGTGTCGAATACCCTTGAAAACAATCCATTTTCCTTTGCCCAGTAGGCACTTTTCCATTCTTCCGGGGTCAGGGTAAGATCTGCCAGAGCAGCCTTGCCTATTTTCCGCGTTAGGGCCGGTGCAATGACAAGGGGCGCTATCCCTATGGTGAGTTCTGACAATCGGATGGCAGCAGCTTCC
>DATGCB010000213.1:0-8597 GCA_035312365.1 Eudoraea sp.
ATGTACGGTAATATCAAATCCCAGGGCTTTTGCTTTTGTAAAATACGGGTCAATGGATTGCCGGCTGAATGCGCCTTCTTCAATAAATGCGTCTATTCTGTTGGTTAAAGCTTCTTCTTTTAGTTTTGGAAGCAGATTTTCAGATATTTCCGACAGATATGCCGCGGCGTCACCGGTATAATCCCTGGGTAGCATATGAGCAGCCAAACAGGTTGGGATTAAATCAACGGCAAGTTGTTCGTTGGCCTCCTTTATGGCATATAGCATTTTAATTTCGTCCGGAACGGACAAACCATAGCCACTTTTCACTTCAAGCGTCGTAACACCATTCCTCAGATGGCGGTTGGCTCTTTTAAGAATGCCCTTTACAAGTTCAGCCCTTGTAGCCTTTCTGGTTTGGGTGACGGTATCCCATATACCGCCACCGGTTTTGGCAATCTCCAGGTAGGTTTTGCCCGCATTGCGCATGGCATAGTCCCTGGCCCTGCTGCCTGCAAAACAAATATGGGTGTGGGAATCGATAAACCCGGGAAGGCATACATGTTTTCCGTCTAAGCGGAGGATTTCCGTAGTGTCTGTGGCCTTCGGCAACATATCAGCGAACAGGCCGATAGCAAGGACCCTGCCATCTTCAATAAAAATTCCGGCCTCTTCTATTACCTGGAGGTCACTGTCTGCCATACCGCCTTTCAGGGATAAACCCGTCATGGGAAGTACCTGCGAAAACGGCCCTATGAGTTTTGTCTCTTTCAACACTTTATTTTAAATGAATGATTACTTACCTTCAATATACTTCAAATTCACTGGAATATGGTGTTTCCAGTGACAGCCCTTCCCGTCGCCTTACCTTTTCAATGATCCGGATAATGCTTTTTTCTCTCACCAGGCCAATCCCTTCTTCAATGTCATCGGCAAAGACGCGGTCTTTGGAGGCAAAGGCCACTTTTCTGCGGACTTCCTTATGGACCTCATCCAACAAGATCCCTGATTTCATGGGCTTCCTGAACTCAAAGGCTTGAGCAGCAGTTAACAACTCAATAGCCAGAATCTTTTCTACATTATTAATCACCTGCAGGGCCTTTCTTCCGGCGATGGAACCCATGCTTACGTGGTCTTCCTGTCCAAGGGAAGTGGGGATACTGTCTGCACTTGACGGAAAACACAGTCCCTTGTTTTCACTGGCAAGGGCTGCCGTTGTATATTGCAGGATCATATATCCCGAGTTGATCCCCGTATCGTTCATCAGTAATTTAGGGACTCCGGGACTGTTCCCCTCCAACGCAAGGTAAATTCTTCTGTCTGAAATATTTCCGATTTCCGAAGCTGCCAAACAGGCATAGTCCAGGGCCATAGCCAACGGCTGTCCGTGGAATCCGCCGCCGCTGATCGTCAGATCCTCACCTATGATAACAGGATTATCCGTCACGGAGTTAAGTTCTGTTTCCAGCAGTTCTTTTAAATGTAACCAGGCATTCCTGGATGCTCCGTGCACCTGCGGCATACAACGGAGCGAATAAGGGTCCTGGACACGTTCACAATCAATATGGTCTTCCATGATCTCCGATCCTTCCAGTAAGGATTTTATTCTGCCCGCTACATGGACATTTCCTTTAAATGGTCTCAATTGGTGTAATTCTTCAAAAAAAGGTTTTACAGAGCCTTGCAGTCCTTCAATCATCATAGCCCCGATGATATCTGCCTGCGACAGACAACTGTGGAATCTTTCCACGACTTTTACGGCATGGGCGGCAATAAATTGGGTTCCGTTGATCAATGCCAAACCTTCCTTGGCAGCTAAGGCCAACGGTTTGAGGCCAACTTTCCGAAACAATTCCCGGGTCTTGATGGTGCGCCCCTCATACTGTACTATACCCAGGCCTATTAGGGGAAGAAACAGGTGCGATAAGGGAGCCAGATCTCCGGATGCCCCCACGGAACCCTGGGAAGGGACCACTGGTACAGCATCGTTCTCTATATGCCACAAGATGCGATCCAAGGTGGATTCGGCAATGCCGGAATATCCCTTTGCCAGGGCATGCAGTTTAAGGATGAGCATCAGCCTGGCAATTTCAGTTGGGATAGGATCCCCAACCCCAACACTGTGACTTTGCAAAATATTGGTCTGGAGAATTTTAGTTTCTTCCCTGGAAATTTTGGTAGTGCACAACGGCCCGAAACCGGTATTGATGCCATAAACCGGATGCCCTTTAGCTACGATGCGACTTACGACAGCCTGACTTTCCCGTATCCGTTCCCTGGACTTTTCCGAAATGATACCCGCCAAGTCGCCCGCAGCCATCTTCATTGCTTTGCCGGCGGTTAACCAATCTTCGCCAAAATGAAATTTCCCTTTGTTTTCTGCCATGACCTTGTTTTTGTATAGCATAAAATTATTGATTAAGTTTGATAATTACCAATACTATTTATGGCAATAATTAATAACTATGAGTTATCAACTAGAATTGCGTCATTTTAAGTATTTCCTGGCGGTGGCCGAGGAGCTTCATTTCAGGAAAGCCGCTGAAAAACTCTTTATCTCACAGCCAGGATTAAGCCGGCAGGTCAGACAAATGGAAGACATTTTAGACACCGAATTATTGATCCGGAACAAAAGGAAGGTGTCGCTGACTCCCGCCGGGGCCTATTTAAAAGCGGAAATAGAATTTGTTTTAAACCACCTGGAACTCACAAAAAAGCAGCTTAGGTTAATTGGAGAGGGAAGTTCCGGAGAGTTGCGCATTGGTTTTTTGGGTTCTGCTATGCAACAGGTGATTCCGGATTTGTTGCTGGATCTCAATGCCCGGTATCCGGGGATAAAAACGAGTTTGGAAGAACTCTCAAATACCGCACAGATAAATGCAATCCTGAAGGACAGGCTCGATATCGGGTTTGTGCGACTGGCCAGAGCGCCAAAGGGCATTTCGATTAAGCCGGTATTTAAAGACACATTTTCCATGGTGCTTCCGGTTGACCATCGGATCGGGGAAAAGGAATTTAAAGGGGTTCATCAGTTTTCAAACGATAATTTTATACTTTTTTCCCAGGAGTACAGTCCCTTGTATTTCGACACTGTTATGAGCATCTGCGAGAATGAAGGCTTTACGCCTAAAGTTTCTCATAAGTCGGTTCATGCCCAGACCATCTTTAAATTGGTGGAAAATAACCTGGGGATTGCCATTATTCCAACATCTTTGCAATATGGTTTTAAGTTGCGGGTAAAGTTTATTGAATTGAGAAAAATTCCGCAACGGGCAACTCTTTCTGTGGTCTGGAAGCCAGACCATCGAAATCCGGCCTTGGAAAACTGCATAGATTTGCTCTTGAACAAAGCATAATGGATTGTAAATCCTACATTTGAAGGTATGTTAATAGAGCAATATGATTTTTGACCTTATAGAGAAAAGACGTTCTGTGTTTCCTGCGCAATACAATGACAAGCCCATTGCCCGGGAGACCATTGTAAAAATTCTGGGAGCTGCCAATTGGGCTCCCACGCATAAAAAGACAGAACCATGGCGTTTTAAAGTACTTCTCGGAGAATCGAAGGAGAAGTTGGGCTTATTCCTCTCCTATAAATACATGGATGTTGAAGAAAAGCCAAAGCAGATGAAGGTAAAAAAACTTATGGAGAACCCCAAACGGGCAGGGGCGGTCATTGCCATCTGTATGCAGCGCGATCCCAGGGAAAGCCTTCCCGAATGGGAAGAAGTGGCCGCCACTGCCATGGCAGTCCAGAATATGTGGTTATGCTGCACCGAAATGGGAATTGGTTGTTACTGGAGCTCCCCGGGCCTGATACGTTATATGGATGAGTTTTTTGAGCTGAGAGAAGGTGAAAAATGTCTTGGTTTTTTCTATATGGGATATTATGACGAGGCCATTCCGCCATCCGGAAGGACGCCCATTGAGGACAAGGTCGTCTGGTCAGAATAGAGCTTAATTAAAAAAGGGAAACAAGGTCGATTTAAAGTCCCACACTTTGGAAATAAATAGGCCGAGGAAAATAACGGAGACTACAAATTTTAAAAAAGTCCCTGTCAGAAACCCTATAAAGGAGCCAAATGCCGCCTTCAAAGCGGTTTTCTGATCGGCTTTGTTGATTAATTCTCCGATAAGGGCGCCCACGAAAGGCCAGATGATGATCCCGAAAATTCCGAGGATCGGAAAAATAATGGCCACCACTAACCCGATGGTAGTCCCTATCATACCCGCCTTGCTGCCCCCAAACTTTTTGGTCCCCATGGCAGGAATGATATAGTCCATGGCAAACACAACAAGGGCGACTGCACCGGTGATGCCCAGAAACCACCAGTCATCCGGGACCGCCGTGGTCAGGGTTAACAACAATAGCCCCACCCAACTCAGGGGAGGACCGGGCAGTACGGGTAAAAAACTACCCAGTATACCCACAAGCATAAAAATAAATCCCAGCAATAAAAGTAAAATATCCATGTTCACAAAAATGCACCCGCTGTGGGTTTGTGGTTTGACGAAGATACGCATGAATTGTTACAGATGAAATAAAGACCCGCCGGGATGTAGCATCGGCAAACCCTGTCAAATAACAATCTGAGGAAACTAAAGTAATATTTTCAACTAAAAAATTAGTTAAAACTAAATAATTAGTTATATTTGATATAAATTTTATAATAAGACATGAAACAACTCACAAAGGCAGAGGAGGAGGTAATGCAGATTTTATGGCAACTTCAAAAGTGTAATGTGGCTGCGATTATTGCCGAACTGCCCGATCCAAAACCTGCTTACAATACGGTGTCTACCATTGTACGGATCCTGGAAAGTAAGGGATTTGTGGATCACGAGCAGGAAGGAAAAGGGTACCTGTACTTCCCCTTACTCAAAAAATCAGATTATAGCAACCAGTCGATCAATAAACTGGTGGATGCTTACTTTCAGGGCTCCTTCAAAAGTATGGTGTCTTTTTTCATGAAAAAGAACGACCTGAGCCTTTCCGAATTGGAATCCATATTGGAGGAGATTAAAAAAGAGGAAAAATGATACAGTATATTTTGGAATGCATTGCCTTCCAGCTGGTGTTTTTGGCCATCTATGATTTTTTTCTGAAGCGGGAAACTTTTTTCCAATGGAATCGGGTTTATTTAATCGGGACCTATACCGCGTCTCTTATATTACCCTGGATTAAAATAGAAGCTTTTAAAGCCGTTTTCCCCGATCTTTTTAATAATTATCCGGAGTTCCTCTGGGGGATGGAGGACGCGGGAGGAGTCCTGGCTTCTGCCTCCGGATCGGTCTCCTATGAATTTCCCGCAGAGCTGGTTGTTTTGTATTCAGGCATGTTCCTCGCAGCATTTTTGTTTGGATATAAACTGCTTACATTATATCGACTTAAGGCACAGGGGCAGCTCTTTTATTTCAGGAAGTATACAAAGGTGGTTGTATCTGACAGCCTTCTTGCTTTTTCATTTTTCAGGTCGATTTTCCTCGGCGACAAGATCGACACGAAAAACCACGAAAATATTATTGAGCATGAACTGGTTCACATAGAACAAAGGCATTCCCTGGACCTGCTGTATTTCGAGGTTATGCGCATTTTGGGATGGTTCAATCCCCTGGTCTATGTTTATCAAAGCCGGGTTTCAGAGGTCCACGAGTTTATTGCAGATGCAAAGGTGGTAAAGACCCAGAAACAAGAACACTTTCAAATGCTTCTGTCCCAGGTATTTCAATCACAAAACATCTCCTTTATCAATCAATTTTTTAAATCTTCATTAATCAAAAAACGAATCGTCATGTTAAAAAAAGCGCAGTCAAAAAAAATCTGGAAATTAAAATACCTGTTTCTCATTCCTATGATCACGGCAATGCTCTTTTATACGTCTTGTCAGGACGGAATACCAGTTGAAAATTTTGATACCATCCGGGTAGCGGACATTGAAAATCTGACATCGGCAGAAGAAGCAAAGATATTTGGCAGGCTCCGGGAACTCTCCTCAGCTGCAGGGGACTGGCAATTGTATGTAAAAGATAAGAACTCTACCATGAAGTTTGTGAGATCAGATGATGGTTCGTTCATAACCGGACCAAACAACAAAAAGATTGCGGCCAGGCTGGCCATCGATTCCAAGCTGACATCCGGTTTAGAAGACATAGCGGATCAACTAAAATCAAAAGGTGCGTCATTGCATCCTAACCAAAAGTACAATCAATTACTGGCGGAACGGAACAGACTCCTTCAAAATACAGGGGAGGAGAGTCCAATAATTCAAAACCTTGACCTTCAGTTATTCAGCATAAAACAACAAATCATTGAAATGAATGAAGGGGCCGTGCCTTTTGGTTGGGTAGATGAGGTGCCCATCTTCCCCGGATGTGAAAATGCCGTTGATAAAAGGGCGTGTTTTAATGAAGCTATGCAAAGCCATATCAGAAAACATTTCAACTATCCAAAGGAGGCCATAGAAAAAGGGATCCAGGGCAGGGTAAATCTTATGTTTACCATTGCTGAAGATGGTACTATCAATAACCTTAGATTGCGCGGGCCCGATAAGTTACTGGAGGACGAGGCCGGCAGGATTATTGAAAGACTGCCAACTATGAAACCGGGTATCTATGACGGAAAAGTTGTGAAGGTTCCTTTTTCCATACCTATAACTTTCCGGCTCAATTAGGCGGGAAATCCATTTTACCAGGGTTGTGGTGTTCGTCAAGGGGTCCTTTGAAATTCGGGATGCCCTTTTAATTTCCCAGGATCCGACCGTTTTTCAAAACCAGGTTTCACTAAAAAAATCGTAATTTCCCGCGAAGAATACAGCCACTATGCGGAAGTCGGGAATTTTGTGCTTATTATGCCTGTTGGCCTCCTGTGACTGGTTTACTTCCAGGGAAGCCAAGACCCAAATGCTGGTGGAAAAAGAGCTCCGGGGGATTGATTGGAACGATGTTGATCAGTACCCGCTTTTTGACGATTGCGACGAAACAGCCCTTAAAACCGCGCAAAAGGAGTGTTTTGAAAATACGTTACTCCTCCATTTTTCAATGACCCTTCAGGACTTTGAATTTGTACTTAGTGAGGATCTTGAAGACAGCATTTATGTGGATTTCCTGGTTGATAAGGAGGGAACCATGACCGTATTGGACATCGAAGAGCACAGCGCGATCAGAGAGCAGATCCCTGAATTCAACGGTATAATTACCCAGAGTTTTAAGAGTCTCCCGCGGGTTGAACCCGCTCTAAAAAGGGGGATTCCCGTAAATGCAAAATTTAGAATCCCCTTAGTGTTGAACACCCATTAAACGCCTTGTTTTGCCAAACGAAAAAATTATATTAGGAATAGACCCGGGTACAGCGATCATGGGCTATGGGGTCATCAGGGTACGCCTGAAAAAGATGGAATTCATCCAGATGAATGAACTAATGTTGAAAAAGTACAAGGACCCGTTCACCAAATTAAAACTCATCTTTGAAAGAACGCTGGAACTCATAGATACCTACCACCCTGATGAGATTGCCATTGAAGCTCCGTTCTATGGTAAAAACGTCCAATCCATGCTAAAGCTGGGTCGGGCCCAGGGCGTTGCCGTGGCAGCAGGATTATCCAGGCAGATCCCGATTACGGAATACCTCCCAAAAAAAATAAAGATGGCCATTACCGGTAATGGCAATGCCAGTAAGGAGCAGGTGGCCAAAATGCTGCAAAGCACCCTGGGATTGAAATCCCTTCCCAAAAACCTGGACAGCACAGACGGCCTGGCTGCCGCAGTTTGTCATTTTTACAATGAGGGTAAATTAGAAGTCGGAAAAAGCTATACCGGCTGGGAGGCATACGTGAAACAGAACGAGGATCGCATAGGAGAGTAAACAGCGAATGGTGAAAAGGAATCAGTAAACAGTGAACAATAAATCGTAAACAGTGATAGGTGAACAGGGGGTTGCGAAAAGTTCGCCGTTCATGGTAAGTTAGTTGCAGTAAATTGCCGTATTTTGAATGTCCTGTGACCCCGGGGCGAACTATGAAATTTCAGGATGCACTTGCTTATCAGAAATCTTTTGCTCTGGCTATGCGTATTTGTGGAATATCGAAGCGTTTTCCAATGGAAGGGAAATTTTCATTAACCGGCCAGAGAAGAAGATGTTCAGGAAGTGTGTGTGCCAATAGAGCCGAATGTTATGGAAAACGGAAATATCCTAAACACTTTTTGAACAAACTGACTGATTGTGATTCTGATAATTTAAAGACTCAACCCTGGCTGGAATTTGCACTGGCATGTACATATATCGATAAGGATATAGTTGGAGAACTCATGGAACTAAACCGGCAGACGGGTGCATTAATTTATTTTATGCTCAACCATCCCGATAAATTTGGCTCAAAATGAAACCAAAGGCAATGATTTTGTTCACTGTTTACTGCTCACGTCTTACTCGATGAGCGGTATTTACATCCATATCCCTTTCTGCAAGCAGGCCTGCCACTATTGTGACTTTCATTTTTCCACGAACCTGAAAAAAAAGGAAGCGATGGTAAGGGCCATCAAAAAGGAGCTGGTGATGCGAAGCCATGAGTGCAAAGGAGAGGCGATACATACCATTTACTTCGGGGGGGGAACACCCTCTT